>JAKEGR010000397.1 GCA_022615465.1 Planctomycetota bacterium
CTTGCTTGCGGTCGGCGGTTACCGGCACTTTGCCACGGCCGACTCGATCACTGACACGGTCGCCTCGCCGCTGGAGGCCGAGGACCATGAACCGACGGAAGGCGAAGATGGTCTTGCTGCTGAGGCTACAGAAACGGAGCAAGACGCGGCCGACGCGAAAGACGCGGACGCCGCCAGCGAGACGGCTGCCACAGCCAACCAGGAGGTCCGCCCGCTGGGGATGTTTCAAGCGATCGACGATGGACAGGTTGAGGTAGAGTTCATCGCCAAGAACGATCATGCCGCCCGCGTGCTGTTCACGAACAAGACGAAGCAGCCCGTGACGCTGCGGCTGCCGGAAGCGTTTGCCGGCGTGCCGGTCGTCGCGCAGTTTGGTGGGGGTGGACGCGGGGGCGGCGGGGGTGGACGCGGGGGTGGCGGGTTTGGCGGCGGCGGTGGACGCGGCGGCGGCGGTGGCCAGCAAAGCGTCGGTGGCGGTTTCGGTGGTGGCGGTGGCGGCATGGGTGGCGGCGGCGGAATGTTCAGCATCCCGCCAGAGCAGACCAGCAAAATCAATGTGCCCGTTTTGTGTCTCGATCATGGCCTGCGCGATCCATCGTCATCGAAACCGTACAGAATCGCACCAGCGACCGAGCATGTGGCTCAGCCGGCCGTGGTCGAACTCCTGAAGGCGTTTGGGCGTGGCGAACTGCAGCACGGTGCGGCCCAGGCTGCAACCTGGAATCTTAATAGCGGTGTCAGTTGGGAAGAACTCGCGGCGAAACGTCAAGGCACGGCCCGCACGCCCAGCCGGGAGCCTTATTTCACGGCGGAGGAAATGCAAGCCGCAACGGCTTACGCGAATGAGGCGAGCAGTCTGGCGGCAAGGAATGTCGAAGAGTACCGCGATTTCGGCCGCCAGGATCGGCAAGAGGATCGTTACTCGGACGAAGATCGCGATGAGATCGAATAGGCCATGACAGGCTGCTAGGCAGCCCGCATCTCTTCAATCTCCAGGTCTCGAATCGTCGCCAATAGCCGACGGATCTCGTCCTGGTAATCGCCGCGCTCAAGGTGCCAATGCGCCTCCCGCTCTTCGTAGTGTTGCTGTTGGCGGTCAAGTTCCTGTTCGCGTGCGACGAGTTGCGCAGCTTGCTGCTCGATATCCGCCTGCCGCCGTTCCGCCCACGCTGCAAGTTCCTGCCGGTGGGATTCGAGTGCCTCGACCTGGCGAGCAAGTTCCCGATGCACGGATTCCAGATCGACCCGTTGCTTTTCGCCATCCTCGAGCGCGAGCCGATAGTGATCCGCCAACTTAGTCCGCACCTGGGAGATCGACCGCGTCAGAATCGCTGGCGCCAACACTCCGGAAAGCTGTGCCCAGGTCTCCTCCGTGGCTAGCCGCATTTCCAATACCTCGCGTTGTGTCTCGCGCAGTTCGGACTGCACTTGTTCCAAGGCCGCTTCGCGAGCATCAATCTCCGCCGCGCGCTGGTCAAGTTGTTGCGACTGATGATGCTGCTCGTTCTTGGCAAGTTGCTGTTGGGCAAGAAGTGCTCGTCGCTCGCGTACAATCTGGTCCTTGTGCTGTCGCCGCTGGTTCGCCAGTTCACGCACATGGTCGGCCAGGTCCGATTTCTCTTGGGTTAGTTGCGTCTCGGCTTCGTCGAGGTATCGGCGGCGTGCCGCGAACTTGCGAGCCTCCTCCTGGAACTCCTGCATCTTCTGCTCAGTCACGCCTAGCCGTTCGAACCGCTGGAGAGCCGTATTAATCTCCTCCTGACGATACGCCAATTGCTTCTGGCACGCTTCCATCTCGGTCTCTCGGTTGGCAAGATCCGAGAGACGCTTCCGCAATTCAGCCCGCTCGATTTCCAACTCTCCTGCCCGCTCGCGGAGCGCATCGGCCTGCTGCTCCAGTTCGGCAGCTTGCGATTGCAATCGTGCCTCCCAGTCGGCCACCTTCTGCTCGCGCCGCTTGACATCGGCGATCTCGTCTTCCAGCCTCGCTTTGTCGGCCGTCAACGTCTCGATATCCTGGTAGAGATGTGCCTGCCTGCCGTCCAATTCGCGATGCCGTGTTTCCATGGCCGCTTCGCGTGATTGCAGTTTCTCGTGGCGATCGTTCCAGTTCGCTCGCATTTGATCGAGCGAGGTCGCTCGTTTCTCGATGTCCGCTTCCCGGAGTTCGAGTTTGGCCCTGTGCTCGCCAAGACGCGACTCCCACTCCACGAGCGATTCCTCGCGGACGCGAGTCAACTCGATCGCTCTCGATTCGGCCGCTTCCCCGCGAGCGACAAGCTCCGCCTCCCGAGCAGCCACCGCCTCGGCACGCTCGTCCAACTCCCGCTGACGCTCGGCCAGCCAGTCGCGGGCTGTTTGCACCTTCGCTTCGATGTCGGCTTGTTGAGCAGCCAGTTCGCTGCCGCGACGGTCGAGTTCGGAGCGATCAGTCTGGAGTCGATCGGCAAGTTCAGCAGCATGGATGCGAAGTTGCTCGAGGGAATGCTCCACGGCCTCGTCACGCCCAATACCAGCGGCCTGGATGGCCAGACCAGCCGCCTGCAGAGCGACTTGCTCTCGAGCCAGGTGAGGTTCACCGCGATGGACGGCGTGGGGTTGGTCGACACGCAACGCGCTGGCCTGTAGGTTCACCGGATCGTTACAGCGAGGCTCGGTATCACTCGGCATGCTCGGCGTCCTTGCAGCGGGGGAGGCTTGGGACCGCTAGCTGGCAAAGTCCCGACAATCGGTAAAGACTGCCATAATCCCCATCGGCAAGCCCGCCCAAAAAATCCACTCAGTTCCCCAACGGACCTTTTCGTGGTCAAGCTAGAAAGCAGAGGGGGGCTGCGCAAAGACATCCGCGCGCCATGCTGGCAAC
>JAKEGR010000398.1 GCA_022615465.1 Planctomycetota bacterium
TTGGTGCGGGAAAAAACCAGCGTTCGCGTGAAGGCCGTATTCTGCAAGAAGTGCGTGAGCAGGTGCGCCTTGTGCTGCGGTTCGACGAAGTATACCGACTGCTCAACCAGCTCGATCGGCGCGGCAACTGCCCCGACCTGAACGTGCGTTGGGTCGCGAAGCCACTCATCGGCCAGTTTGCGAATCTCGGGCGGCATGGTGGCCGAGAACATGAGCGTCTGCCGACCGCGCGGCACCGTGGCCACAATCCGCCGCAGCGGCACGATGAAGCCCATGTCGAGCATTTGATCGGCCTCGTCGAGAATCAGAATCTCGACCTGCCGCAGATCGATGTAGCCTTGCTCCATGAGATCGAGCAGCCGCCCCGGCGTGGCCACCAGCACGTCGACGCCGTTCTGGATCGCCCGCACCTGCGGATTCTGCCCGACGCCGCCGTACACGACGGCATAGCGGAGGCCAGTGAATTTTCCATAGGTCGCGAAGCTCACGCCGATCTGGGCCGCCAGCTCGCGCGTCGGCGCGAGAAGCAGCGCGCGGATCGGACGACGGGGCTTCGCGTTCCGGCGGTTGCCGTCGCCGACGCCGGTTTCGCTTCCGCCAATGCTCAGCCGCTGGAGCGTCGGCAGCGCGAAGGCGGCCGTCTTGCCGGTGCCAGTCTGCGCGCAGCCCATCAGGTCGCGCCCGGCGAGAACCGGCGGAATGGCCTCAAGTTGGATTGGCGTTGCCGTGTGGTAGCCCTCGGCGCGTACGGCGCGGAGAAGCGAATCGGCGAGGCCCAAAGTTTCAAACGTACTTTCAGTCGCAATCAAAGAACTCTCTCTTTCGGATCAAAAACAGATGTGCTGCCCGTGCGCACGCCGAGCGGAAACACAATCTCCGCTTGCGTAGCATGCGTGTGGCTCGACCGCCGAAACATTCAGCGGGAACCGTAAGGAGCAAGAAAAATCAGTCGCGGTCGTGAGCAAAATACCGGGGCGAAGCTTTTTCTAAAAGACATGGCCCCGATGGCCGCTGCAATCGAATTCGAATGAACCTGGCGGCAACCCGCCGGTCTCTCGCACCTAAGGTGTTAGCCTAAGCATAGCATGAAGCGGCCAGCGGTCAAGGCCGCCCCAGGACATTTCGGAAAAACCAAAGGCCCGGATGTCCTTAACTGTCTTTTTCCTGGCTTGGCAGCGACTCCGGAGTCTCCGGCACCTGCTCGATCAACTCATTCCTGGCGTTGGGTCGTTTCACCAGTGTGAACGCATCGTACAGCTCTCCAGTCGCGGTGCGCGCTTCGTAGCTCAGTCGCTCGCCATCGACATGGATGATCTGGTAAAGCTGGAGGTTCTCCCCGGCCCGCTTCATGTAGGGCTGGCGATATACTTCGTACATCTTGGGCCCGCTCACCGAGACGACGTACACAGTGCCTCCCTCCGAGCTTTTGGCCGTCACGCCTGCCGGCACATTCTCCGTGCCCACGATCTCGTCGGGCACATCGAGACCCGTGCGGGAATAGGTATGATCGTGACCTTGCAACACGAGGTCGACGCGATATTTGTCGAAGACCGGCTTCCACCAGCGGCGGAGTTCCGTATTATCTCGGCCCTGGGCCGTCGAGTAGACCGGGTGATGGAACGTGACCACGGTCCAGCGATTCGGGTTGTCGGCGAGTGTTTTGTCGAGCCACTCAGTCTGCCGCTCTTGCGATTCGTTCGAGTTGAGCGAGATGATCCGCAGGCCCTGGAAATCGAGTGAATAAACGGTCTCTTCCAGCCCCTCGGGGCCATTGGTCGGCAATGCGAATTGCGGACGCCAATGATCCGAAAGCTTAGACTCCTGGCTAGCGCGTTTATACTCGTGATTGCCCGGCGTGCAGATGTTGGGGATCATTGCGTTCAGCCAGCCTCCGGCGTGAAACCACTCGCCCCATTCGGAGTCGTGGTCACCCGAGTTGATCAAGTCGCCCGCGTGGATCATAAACCGCGCCCGGGGGGCATCGTAAAACGCCTCGCGGACCACGCGCGACCAGAGCGAACGGATGATGTTCTGGGCATCGCCGAAATAGACAAACGAAAACGGCTCCGGCTGCTCGCTGGCCGTGGTGAACTGGAACCATTCGCTCCAATTGACGGAGTCGCCCACGCGATAGGCGTATCTGGTCGCGGGCTTGAGATTTTCAAAATTGACCGTGTGGTAGTGGGCCGCCCCGGCATCGCTTTTCAAGACCTCCGAAGTTGCTTTGACGCGTTCCGCCCTGGAAACAAACTGCGGACTGCCCTCCGACTCGGCGATCTCGGCCACCCCTTCCGCGATGGTGGCATCGGTTCGCCAGGTGACGGCCTGGGTGTGTGCCGTATCGCCGGTCCAGGAGAGGATGATCCGGTCTGGCAGCGGCGTCGGCTTGTAGATTTCCTTGTCATCCACCAGCACGGGTGCCGAGGCTGCGTGCTTCGGATCATCATGGGCAATCGCCAGGCCGGCCCGGCAAAGAAGCAGCCCAGCAATCAACAGACGTCTCACGGCAAGGGCCGACGAATCAGACAAAGCGAATCTCATAGGGTACCACCGGGAGTTGACGGAAATGGGCGACGGGAGAGAAGCTATTGTACTGTGCGTCCAGCCGGAGAAAAACTGCCCAGACCCCGACTTTGCCGTGAAACGCTTACGGCAACGATGCGTTTTGCCGCTCCCACGCCGCTTTTTCGGCCAGCACCATTTTCAGGACTTCGTCCCATGTGTTTGCCCGCGGGCCGGACAAATGTTCGTTCGTGGAGTTGGAAAAGACAATCGTCTTGGCCCCCTCGTCTCGCAGGCGCTCGACGTTGATCGGCGAGTCTTCGATATACAGGTCGGCCCCCACGGCCGTCTTCTGCTGCATGAAGCACAGATCCCAATAGGGGATGTCGTGCTGGTCGAGCCACTCGATTGTCTGGCTGACCGCAACCTGATGGAAGTATTTAATGAATAGCCGGTGAGTGATGATGCGAATCCGCACGCCCTCGATCGACATCCGCCGCAACGCCTGCGGCGCGCCGTGCATCGGCGGCATCCTCAGGAACAACTCGCGTTGGGTCACGGCAAAGCGATGGAGTCGCTCGTAGCCGCCTGGCGCCTTGTCGACGCCCCATTCCGCGAGGCCCCAGGACACGCGTTCCGGCAGAGTCGCCACGTCGACGCCCAGCCACTCAGCCGCGATCGGCCGCAGCCCGCCGTAGAAATCGGCCACCACGCCGTCCATATCCACGCCAAAGACAAAGGAACGCTCAGTCATCCCTGAAACTGTAATCGCATTGGGCGGAAAAACAAGGATCACACCGCACGAAAGGGCATTCTCCGTGCTGAGGCTTGTTCTGCCGAGTGTAACGGAACGCCAGGGACGGCGTTCTCTTGCCGTTCCGTGCCCTGGGGCCTCTGTAGCAGAACACGGCCCCGTAATCCTACAGCGGAAAAAGGATATGGTATCTTTCCGAGGCGGCCTCTCCGGTTTATTCTGGAGAGTATCCGTGAGAACGCGGAACTCGCCGCTTTCCCATCAACCGCCACGAATGAAACACCATTGTGCCTTTTGAGGATCAACATGTCGGAAACTGCTCCTTGGATTACGTACCGTCCCGGTTTGAAAGTGCTTGATTGCACGATTCGCGACGGCGGGCTGATTAACAACCACCAGTTTACGGAGGAGTTGGTCCGCGCCGTGTACGACACCTGCGTTGCAGCCGGCATCGATTACATGGAAGTCGGCTACAAGAACTCGCCGCGACTCCATCCGCGCGACCAGTTCGGCCCTTGGCGGTTTTGTGATGAGGACGTACTCAATCGCCTGTTTGCGGATCACGACGCGGATCGCACCGGGTTGAAGCTCTGTGCGATGGCCGATGCCGGCAAGAGCGATTGGCGAGAGCAGATCGTGCCGCGGAATGAGAGCAAACTCGACATGATCCGCGTGGCGTTCTATGCCCATCAGGTTTCCGAAGCGGTTGAGATGATCGAGTATTGCCACGGACTTGGCTACGAGACGAGCGCCAATCTGATGGCCGTGACGAACATCGAAGACGTGGAGATTGATACCGTGCTGCAAGCCATCCGGCCGACGCACGCGGACGTGATGGTAATCGTCGACAGCTTTGGCCACTTATACCGCGAACAGATTGATCGGTTGTACAAAAAGTACTCCGAGGCAATGGTCGGCACGGGCAAAGAGATTGGCATGCACGCCCACAACAATCTGCAACTCGCCTTTGCCAACACAATCGAGGCGATCATTCTGGGGGCCAACCGTGTCGACGCGACGATGGGCGGGTTGGGCCGCGGGGCTGGCAACTGCCCGATGGAACTGCTGCTTGGCTTCTTGCGGAATCCGAAGTTCAAGCTGCGGCCGGTTGTTGCGTTGCTGCAACACCATATTGAGCCGCTGAAGGCGACGGTCGAATGGGGCCCGCTGGTGCCCTACAACATCACCGGGCAAATGAATCTTCATCCGCGGGCGGCGATCCAGTTTCTCGCCACCAAGGAAAAGAGCAATTTTGTCCGATTCTACGATCAAGTGGCGGCGGACGTTTGACGTTCTTCATCGGAAAATACCGCTGCTAGCTGGCCGCTGGCAGTCGTCGCGGCCCCTGGCGGATTTCGGCCGATCGTGCTAGCCTGCCGGTAATCCTCCTCTCCATTTTTTCGAGAACGAGGGAGGTTCGAACATCGAGACGCCGACGGCATTGGCCCGGCTCTGAAAGGCATGGCCGCCATGAACGTGTTGCTTATTTCTCCACAGACTCCGACAACGTTTTGGAGTCTGAGGCATGCCATGCGTTTCGTGTCGAAGCGTGCCGCATTTCCGCCGCTCGGCCTGCTAACCGTCGCGGCGATGCTGCCGAAGTCGTGGAATTTGCGGCTTGTGGACATGGATGTGACGCGGCTGCGCGATGCCGATTTGCGTTGGGCCGACTATGTGATGGTCAGCGCGATGATCGTACACAAGCAGTCGATCGAGGAAGAGGTCATTCCGCGTTGCCAGCGGATGGGGCGGACGATCATCGGCGGCGGTCCCCTGTTTACGACCGGCCACGAGGAATTTGCCGGCAAGGTGCATGCCGTGCTCGGCGAGTGCGAGGAGATCATCGCCGACGTGATCCACGATATGGAAACAGGCCATTTAGAGGATACCTACCAGTCAGGTCGCGGCTTTCCGGACGTCACCAACACGCCCGTGCCGCGGTGGGATCTGGTTCGGATGCGGCATTATGCGACGATGTCGATCCAGTTTTCGCGAGGTTGCCCGTTCGACTGTGAGTTTTGCGACATCACCGTCATGAATGGCCGCAAGTCGCGGAACAAGACTCCGGATCAAATGCTGATTGAGCTTGATGCGCTGGTTGCGGCCGGCTGGAAGGGCACCGTATTCTTCGTGGACGACAACTTCATCGGCAACAAGCGGCAGGTGAAGGAATTCCTGCGAGCGTTGGTCCAGTGGCGCGCGCGACGGAAGCCGCAGATCGATTTCATCACCGAGGCGTCGGTCAACCTGGCCGACGACAAGGAGCTTCTGGCTCTGATGGTCCCGGCGGGATTCCGCAGCGTGTTCCTGGGCATTGAAACGCCCGTGCCGGAAAGCCTGAAGGAGTGCCAGAAGGTCCAGAATACACACGGGGATCTGGCGGAAATGGTTCGCACGATCCAGCGCGGCGGACTGCAAGTGATGGGCGGGTTCATCGTCGGCTTCGATCACGACCCGCGGGAGATTTTCCAGTTGCAATTCGACTTCATCCAGAAGACCGGGATTGCGGTGGCGATGGTGGGCTTGCTCACCGCCCTGCCGAAAACGCGGCTATATCAGCGGTTGCTGGGTGAAGGCCGACTCGATGCGGCCAGCACCGGCAACAACACCGAAGGGGTACTGAATTTTCATCCCAAGCTGGACCGCGAGTTCCTGATCAACGGCTACGCGCGACTGATGCGATCTTTGTATGAGCCTGCGACGTATTACCAGCGCGTGCTGACTTTTCTGGCTGAGTACCGGCCGCACGGGCCCCGGTTGCGACTCACGCTCGGTGACCTGCGGGCGTTTGGGAAGTCGCTGTGGATCATGGGAGTGCTGCACCGGGGCCGGCTGGCATTCTGGAAGTATCTGGCCACCGTGCTGGTGCGGCATCCGCGCAAATTGCCGCCGGCGATTGCCCTGGCTATTCACGGATTCCACTATCGCATGGTGGCCAAGGGGCTGTAGGCGAAACGGAAAGCCAGGGGGCGGCGTTCCCTACTTCTAGGTTCGCGGGCATCCTGCTAAAATTGGCCATGCCAGCCAATTCCATTGGTGAAGTCGTTTCAAGATCATCTTCCCAATTAATCGCATGAAGGACGACGCCGGATGACTACTCCCTATACGTGTTTTGTTGATATGGCGGCTGAAGTCGAGCCGCCAGAAAACGGAACGTTGAGCCGTATGCTTCATCAAGATGAGCGGTTGAAGGTGGTGCTATTCGGCTTCAGCGCCGGGCAGGAGTTGTCGGAGCACACCGCCTCGGTGCCGGCAATCCTCCATTTTTTGCAAGGAGAGGCAGCGATCACGCTGGGCCAGGATACAGTTTCAGCGCAAGCGGGAACGTGGATTCACATGCCCGCCAACTTGAAGCACAGCATCCGCGCGAAGACGCCGCTGACGATGCTGTTGCTGTTGTTGAAGTAGCAACGAGGACGTCGTGAGATCCTCCGGTCGGTATTTGACAGGTTCTTTTTCACGGGGCATGAGGACGCGAACTATGAAGACAAAGCAAATGGGCCGCGGAGCGATCTGCGTTGGGACGATTCTCGCAGCGCTGTTCCTTGGAGCCGCCTCGCACGCGGCCGACTCTACAAGCCTCAAAGCCCGGTTTGACAACCCACCGCGGGAGTACAGCACCGGTCCGCTGTGGGTATGGAACGATCTGCTCACCGAAGAGCAAATCAGGAGCACGCTGGCCGATCTGGCCGGGCAGCGTGTGAAACAGGTGTGGGTCCATCCCCGGCCCGGGTTGATGACGCCGTATTTGGGTGAGGACTGGTTCCGATTGTGGAAGGTCGCCCTGGATGAGGCAGAGCGGCTCGACATGAACGTCTGGATCTACGACGAAAATTCCTACCCATCGGGTTTTGCCGGCGGGCTGGTGCCCGAGGCGATGCCCGAATCGCGCGGGCAGGGTCTTCACTTCAGTGAAGTCAAGCAACCTGGCAAGTTGGGCGACAACGTATTTGCCGTCTATCGGCTGACGGAGGACGGCTTCGAGAATGCCACGGACGAGGTCCGCGGAGGCGGTGCAGTTCCGGAAGGGCGTTATCTGGTCGCTGAGATACAATTTGCCCCCGAACGCGGCTGGTATGGCGGGAAGTCGTACGTCGACCTCCTTCGTCCCGGTGTGACCGAAAAATTCATCGAAATCACGCTGGACGCGTACCAGCGTGAAATTGGCAAACACTTTGGCGGCCGCGTACCCGGAGTCTTCACCGACGAGCCACACTTGGCACCCGCCGGTGGTCTGCATTGGTCGGAACAACTGCGTGCCGACTTTCAAACCCGCTGGGGCTACGATCTGGCCGAGCATCTTCCCAGCCTGGTTCGACCCATTGGCGATTGGAAACGCATCCGGCACAACTATCAGCAACTCTTGCTCGAATTGTTCATCGATCGTTGGGCGAAGCCTTGCTACGAGTTTTGCGAGAAAAACAACCTCGAGTTCACCGGCCATTACTGGGAACATGGTTGGCCAGGTGCCTCGCATGGGCCGGACAA
>JAKEGR010000075.1 GCA_022615465.1 Planctomycetota bacterium
AAGTTTGTCAGCGTGCATAATTCCACGATCGATGCCTACGTGCCAGGGGCCTCGGGCAAGGTCGAGGACTTCACGCTGCAGGAACTACGCGCGCTGGACATCGGCGTCCGCGTGGGGCCTGAATGGAAAGGAACCCGCATCCCCACGTTGGAAGAGATTCTCGATCTGTGCAAAGGCAAGATCGGCATCTACCTGGACCTCAAGCAGGCTCCGATCGCGCCACTTGTGCAATTGATCCAGGAGCGGGGCATGGAGCACGACGTGATCTGGTTTGCGGATGACGCCGAGTTGATGGATCTCAAGAGGCTTTGCCGGCGGTGTGTTCCGATGCCCCAACCGAACTCGGAAGCGGAGCTTCCCGCGCTGCTCGCACGGTTTCAGCCCCGCGTGGTGGCTAGCAACTGCGACGAGATTTCGGAGAACTTCTTGAAGACTTGCCATGCGGCCGGCGCCATCGTGATTGCCGACGAAACCACGCCGGCTGGCTGGCAACAAGTGCTCGACTGGGGACTGGACGGCATCCAGACCGACCATCCCGCGGAACTGATCGAGTTCCTGAAGAAGCGCTCCGCCGCGGCGGATGGTGATGGGCGTCGTTGAACCGGTGTGAATGGTTGAATCCCAGGAAGAACGAGGTAATGACCGATCTGTTCGCCAAGAGCGAAGCGGCCAACCTCCAGCAAGTGCAGCCGCTGGCGGCGCGGATGCGGCCGGAGTCGCTGGCCGCGTTTGTCGGCCAGCAGCACTTCCTGGGCGAAGGCAAACTGCTCTGGCGAATGCTCCGGGCGCGGCGGCTCGGCTCAGTGATCTTCTACGGCCCGCCGGGTTGCGGCAAGACAACACTCGCCCGGCTACTCGCCGCGGAAACCGACAGCCGGTTCCGCCAACTCAGCGCGGTCACCAGCGGCGTGAAGGACGTCCGCGAGATTCTTGAACAGGCCCGTGATGAAGTGGCCGGCGGCGGCCGGCCCACGCTGCTCATGATCGACGAAATCCATCGCTTTAATCGCGCTCAGCAGGATGCGTTATTGCCCGATGTCGAAGAAGGCGTCGTCATCCTGGTTGGCATCACAACGGCCAATCCCTTCTTCGCGGTGAACGATGCGCTCGTAAGCCGCAGCCGGGTCTTTGAGTTCCAGCCGCTGGCGGTCGACGAGATCAAGACCGTTGTGCGGCGGGCGCTGGCTGATCAAGAGCACGGGCTGGGAAAATACGAAGCCGCGATCGACGAGGATGCGCTGGAGTTTCTGGCGGAAGTATCCGACGGCGATGCCCGGCAGGCGCTGGGAGCGTTGGAAGTTGCGGTCCTCTCCAGCGACGCGCCCAGCCGCCTGCGGCTCAGCCGCGAACAGGTGGCCGACGCCGTGCAGCGGAAGGCCATCCGTTACGACCCGACGGGCGACGACCATTACGATGCGGCCAGCGCGCTCATCAAGAGCATCCGCGGCAGCGACCCGGACGCCGGCATCTATTGGCTCGCGCGGATGCTCGAAGGGGGCGAGGAGGTGCGGTTCCTGGCTCGCCGGCTGGTGATTCTGGCCAGCGAAGACATCGGCAACGCCGACCCGCACGCGTTGCCGCTGGCCGTGGCCGCGATGCAAGCCTGCGAATTCGTCGGCCTGCCCGAATGCCAACTCACGCTCGCCCAAGCGGTCACGTATCTGGCCTGCGCGCCGAAGTCGAACGCCGCGACGGTGGCGATTGGTGAAGCGCGGCGCGACATCCGCGAAGGCCGCCTTTTGCCCGTGCCGCGACACCTGCAGGATTCCCACTACACCGGCGCGAAGCGCCTCGGCCACGGCCAAGGCTACGAGTACGCCCACGACGCCCCCGGCGGCATCGCCGCGCAAGACTACCTCGGCGTCGAACGCGAATACTACCGCCCCACCGACCGCGGGTTTGAAAAAGAACTGGCCGCGCGGCTGGAAGAAATTCGCGCCAAGCTACGCGGCGAAAAGTATCGCTGAAGTTGCCCGGCAGCTATCTTGTTCCTGGAGCATTGCTAGCACGCGGGGGGGTGCTGCCATTCTGGTGTGGCGTGAAACGGGGCAATTTTCTACTATTCGGCGCGCATCCGCTGCGCGCTGACTCTTCCGGGTCAAGGACGCCCCGGCTAGCTGCCCGCCTTTCTCATCATGGAGGACAAATGATGAATTCGCTTCGACCGCTACTTACGATTACCATTCTGGCCGTCGTGGGCGCGTATCTGTACGTGAAGATCAACGAGGCGCCGGTGCGGCCCGTGGCCAGGTTGCTGGAGGATCCGCGGCAAACGCCCGAGGGAGTGCCCCCGCTGAATGCGACCGATGCGAACGAACCGGCGATGGAAACGGCAGCCGAAACAGCCAGCCTCGCGCCAGCGATGGAAGGCAGCGCGCCGCCCTGGACCGGAACTTTGGGCGCGGCCGCGCCATCCGCGGAGACCGAACCCACCACCTTGCCAACGGTACCGGCGATTCCAGAGCTGCCCGATGTGTCCTCGCCGTCGGATACAGAGGCGCCAACGACAATTTCAGTTCCCACGACGCCAGAGACACAGCTTCCGACGAGCATTCCAGTAGCCCGTTATCCGGGCGAATCGGCAGCCACTGAGTCAACCGACTCTAGCGTTGCCACCGGATCGGCTGCCGCCTCGGTGGACGTGCAGCCGGCCAGCGTGCCAGTGGGCGGTATCTCCGCGACGTCGGACGCCACGGCAACTCCTGCCGCACAAGAAGGTCATAGTGAAATTCCAGCCGCGACGGCCATCACACCGCCAACCGCTGGTGCAACGAGCGTTCCCGTAGGACCATCGTTCGCGGCAAGCTGGCCGGCGATCGAGGCGGCGCTTGCGCGCAATGAGTTGGCACAAGCCCATCAACTTCTTTCGCAATGGTATGGCGAGCCATCGCTATCGCCGACTGAGAAACAGCAAGTCAACAGCTTGCTGAGCCAATTGGCGGGCACGGTCGTTTATTCGACCGAGCATCGGCTCGAACCAGCCCACGTCGTGCAACCGGGGGAGACACTGGAAACGATCGCCGCGAAGTACGATGTGCCATGGCAATTATTGGCGAAAATCAACGGCATTGCAGCCGCCAATGCGTTGCAACCAGGGCAGCCGTTGAAGGTAATTCGCGGGCCGTTCTCGGCGGTGGTCGAGTTGGGAAAGAGCGAGTTGACGCTGATTCTTGACGGCCGCTACGCGGGCGCTTTCCCGATCATCATTCCTGCCGGTGCCACGGTAAGCGAGGGCCAGTGGTTGGTGGACCAGAAGATGGTCATGCCATCGAGCATCGCGGTTCAGTCGGCTTACGCGCCGGCCCCGGCCGCTGCCGAACAGGCCATTGTGTTGCGGAGCGACGGAGCGACGCTCGGAACCTTTGCGGCCAGCGGGGCAACGCTCGTGATCACCGGCGGCACTTCACCAATCGGTGCAGCGGCCAGCACGCCAGCCATTCGCCTCTCACCGCAAGATGTTGCGGAGCTTTCCGACATTCTGTCGATAGGCTCGCGGGTGGTGATTCGGCGATAAGGACCGTCAGTGGCCGGCAGTGTCTGAGAGAGAGGGCCGTCCCCGACAAAGGTGTCCGAGACTGGCGATACGTGGCGTTGCGGCTACAATAGGCATCCGTGCGGCTCTCAACTCTAGACCTTTGACTCTCGACCTCGATCATGTACGACCGCGAAGCTCTCAAGACTCTCGTGCGTGAGAAGGCGCTACGGTTCGGCGACTTCACGCTTGCCTCGGGCAAGAAGGCCAAATACTACCTCGATTGCCGGCAGGTGACGCTCGACGCCCAAGGCGTGCGACTGGTCGGCGAGGGAATGCTCGATCTGCTCGGTGGAAATCTGCCGGATTTGGTCGGCGGGATGGCGATTGGCGCCGACCCGATCACCGCGGCGATTCTCACGCTGGCGGGTGTCCGCGGCCTCGCGCTGCGGGGTGCGATGGTTCGCAAGGAAGCCAAGCAACATGGCACCGGGAAGCTCGTGGAAGGGCCGTTTCGCGACGGCGAATCGATCGTGATTGTCGAAGACGTCGTGACGACCGGCGGATCGAGTTTGTTGGCAATCGAGCGATGCGAAGCAGTTGGACTGCGAGTGCAACGAGTGCTGGCAATCATCGACCGGCTGGAAGGCGGCCGAGAGGCATTTGCCGAACGCGGCTACGAACTGACAACATTATTCACGATTCGCGATTTTGGCATTGGGCCGAAGCCCGACAGCCAATAGCAATCCTTCATGGAAACCACGCTTCACCGACAGTTGAAAGACCGCTACGCCACGACAGGGGCGGTGGTGGAGCAGCGGGTCGGGCGGTTTCGCATCGACGTCGTGCAGCCGGAGCAACTTGTTGAGATCCAACTCGCGTCCCTGACGGCGATTCGCGACAAAATTGCCGTGCTCGCGAACGAGCACGACGTGTTGCTGGTAAAACCGATCATCGCACGCAAGCACCTGGTGAAGTTGAACCGTGCCGGCGGGCGCGTCGTCTCGCGCCGGCTCAGTCCGAAGCGGGGCACCCTGCTCGACCTGTTCGACGAACTGGTTCATTTTACGCGGGTGTTTCCTCATCCGCGCCTGACACTCGAAGTGCTTCTCGTGGAAATCGAGGAATGCCGTTACCCTGGCCATGGACGACGCCGCTGGCGACGGCCGGGCGATTTTCAGGTGGAAGATCAGCGGCTGATCGAAGTGATCCGCGTCGATCGCTTCCGCACGGCGGGCGACTTGTGCCGTCTCTTGCCGCGGAGGTTGCCGCGACGGTTTCACACGGGGCAGCTTGCCGAGGGTTTGGGCGTGCGGCGGTGGATTGCCCAGCGGATGGCCTATTGCCTGCGCGAGTGCGGCGCGATTCGCTCGGTAGGTAAAGAAGGCGGCGCGTGGCTGTATCAACGGGTGCCAACGAAACGCGCGGCATAGTCGATTCGCGTCCGCCTGATATGAAACGAATCACGAAAGGCAACATCGGCATGGCACGCAACGAGTGGACTCGACGACTCTTGTTCAGCTTCATCGCGCTCATTGCGGCGGCGGCACCCGCTTCGGTCGGTGCGCAGGTCGCCCAAACGCAAGCAAAGGAGTCGCGGCCGCCCAATGTGGTCATTCTATTTATCGACGACCTGGGGTACGCCGACATCGGCCCGTTTGGAGCGAAGGCGTATGCAACGCCGCATCTCGATCGGATGGCGGCGGAGGGGCGCATCTTTACCGACTTCCATTCCGCAACGGCCGT
>JAKEGR010000399.1 GCA_022615465.1 Planctomycetota bacterium
CGATTGGTCTGCAGGCGTCCCCATCCCCTTGTCCCCTTCACTGCGCAGAGGCGCAATCATTCTCTGCGGTGGTGCGAGCCGCCGAATGGAGCGCGATAAGGCGACGCTGCCATTCGGGGCCGGCGAGGCGATGCTGCAGCGCGTTGTGCGGCTGGTAGGCGGCGAGGTGCCGGCAGCGCGGATCGTGTGCGTGGCGGCCGCGGGACAAGTGCTGCCTGAATTGCCGGCAGAAGTGCGGACGGTTCGCGATCGCGAGCCGCACGTCGGGCCGCTGGCTGGCGTGGCGGCGGGACTGGCTGCCTTGCCGCAACGCGCAATGGACGCCGCGTTTGTCACCGGTTGCGACGTGCCGCTGTTGGTGCCGGCGATCATCCCGCGGCTATTCGATCTGCTGGGCGATTTTCAAATCGCGGCGCCGCACGATCGTGAGCGGTGGCATCCGCTGCTGGCCGTGTATCGCACGGAGCTACTATCCGCCGTCGAGACGCAATTGGCCGGCGGCAATCGCAGCCTGATCGCGCTCATCGAGCATTGCCGTACGCGGCGCGTGGAGCTTAGCGAACTCCGCGGAGTCGACCCGCAATTCGATTCTTTCGTCAACATCAATACGCGGGCCGATTACCATAGCGCGTTGCGCCGCGCCGGTTATGAGATCGCGAATTGACCAGGGGCAAATTCGTCATCGCGAATCGTGTAATTGGCAAATTGAATCGTGTAGTTTTCATCGAACCAATCGCGGATGCCGTCGGCGGCGTCCGCATCATATTCCGGCGCGACGTGGAGTGTCTTGCCGTTGGGCGTGTTCCGGATCTCGCCGTTCTCGAGAAGGACCTCGCCGGCTTTGATCACCAGTCGCGGCAGCTCGAACATCGCCTGGGGATTGGTATTGGGCGTATAGATGGTGACGTCGGCGTCCGCGCCGGGGCCAAGCTGGCCCTTGTTGGCAAGGCCGAGGATCCGCGCCGGGCCGGCGCGGGTGATGATCGCGATTTCGCCAAGCGTATACTCGCGGTCGAGATCGGCCAGCAGCGAGCGGTTGCGAACTTCGACCGGACATTGCCCCAGCACGTCGGCACGGTACGTGCGGTCCATCAGCAGCCGAATAATCTCCGGATAGGCCAGGAACGATCCGCCGTTCGGATGGTCCGTGCTCATCACGACTTGCCACGGGTCATCGACCAACAGATGCCATTCGAGGCCGATCGCCCATTGCAACGCGTGGACGAGCGACTTGTTGCGGTATCGGATCGGCACGATGCCGCAGCCCGCCTCCTGCTCCACGTCACAGTTCAGCCATTTGCCCTTGGTGACCTGGTGCAGGAACTGGCCGACCGCGCTGTCGCCGGTCATGGTAATCGTTTTGCCGAACATGACCTGGCCAACATCAACCGTGAGGTCCGGGTGGGCATTCACATACTCGGCAAGCGGTGCGACCTGGCTGCGGAACGACGTCTCTTCCCCCGCTCCGCCGCCGTAGCTGTGAAACTGGATGTGCGCCAAATGGGCGCGGTGGCCATCGAGCGATGCCATTGTTTCGAGAGTGGTCGTCCAGTTGCCCGGCAGGCCCAGATGGTTGCAATGGATGTGGACTGGATGAGGCAGCGCCAGTTCGTTGGCGGCCTGGGCGACTGCTTGAATGATCTGGCGGGGCGAGATGTCGAAGTGGGGTACGCGGTCGTCGAGGCCGGAAACGTTGCCGGCGCCTTGCTTCCAAGTTTCGACGCCGCCCGGATTGACCAGCTTGGGGGCGTAGCCTCGTGCCGCACCGAGCAGCCAGGCAAGAAAAGTTCGCACCTTGTCCGGCTGCCGGTCTTTCACGGCTTGCATGAGGTAGTGATTGTTGCCCACCAGGATATAGCATCCCTTGTCGATGCAGGGCGTATCGGCAAGTTCCATGTGGGCGTGGCGCGCCAAGAGCGGCGGCACGGCCGCGTCGAATGCCGTCGTGTAACCAAGCCCGGCGTATTTGTAGCCCGTGACGAAGGTGGCCGGCACCGGTCCTGCCGTGCCGCTCCGCGTACACGAAGTGCGGCGAACGGCGTCGTCAGGGCCTCGCGCCTCGGGATAGATCCGGCGCGCGGCGTTGACCTTCGGACCCGCAATATGGCAGTGCATATCAACGCCACCCGGCATGACAACCATGCCGGCGGCGTCGATCGTGCGAGCCGGTTTGACGGACGGATCGGCAGGGGCGTTCACGATCTTGCCGCCCGCGATCCAGATGTCACGCAGCGCGCCGTCGATGCCGTTTGCCGGGTCGTAGACGGTGCCGCCGGCGATGTGCAGCAGATCGTGACGGGACATCAGAATTGATCTGGTGCTTGCGAGCACACCCCGCTTCTTATTCAAGATCCTTCAGGTGCATCTCCACGTGAGTAACCCAGGCATCGTCCTCTTGATACGTGATGCTCGTGTAGCTCCGCAGGGCGGCGGCCACTTGGAGCAATTGGTGAATCTGCGGCAGGATAAAACCAGCTTGTACTGCGACGGCCGACTGTTGGGGATTGACTTCCTCGTCGCTCGTTGCGTCGGACTCCGAGGCCTCGGAATCTTCCTCCACTTTCAGCTTGCCCGCGACTACATCAAAACCGTAATTGATCCACGGCTCAATAGCGCCGACAAGCTTGGCGAACTGGACGTGCGTCGCCTTGGCGGCGGCACGGTCCATGTCGATCGCCGTGTCGATTTTCAGAGGGGCGGACTCGAGCATCCGCTCGGTGAACGCGGGCAGCAGGCTGAAGGCGGCCATGGATTCGGTAAGCCCGCCGTTGAACGCTGTCTGCGAATCGATGCCCCATTGCGGAGGAAGGGCGTAGGTGTAGAGCGCGCCGCCTTCGACGGCGCGTTCTTTCGGCTCAGGCACCTCGATGGCCGGAACTTTCTCTGGATTCGCTTCGTGGATCAGCCTGAGCGCATCCTGAACGACGGAGAAGTATTCGACAGCCCCCTCGCGCAATTGCTCGGCGTCGCTGACGCTCAGAACGATGCCAAGCTCGAGCATCGGGAGCGGCTTGGGCGACTTGGGCAATTGATGGAACCATTGGTTGCTGTCCGAGGCAACGTCGAGAACAAACGCCTGCTGGCCGTCGGCCAGCGCCGGAAACAAATGCTCGCGCGTCGCGCGATTCATCCGGCCCAGCAGTTTCAGAACCTTGTCGCGATATGGGAGGTATTTCGCCCACTCGTCGGCTGGAACCTTTTGCTCGCCAATCTTCTCCACGCGCTCGCCGATTCTTCTCAACCAGGAGACGGTCTGGTCATAGCTCTCGACAGGTTGGTGCGAACGCGAGGCAGCCACCAGGAGCGGGTTGCCTCCGACATGGCTGAGGATCGTGAGCGGCTCGGAGTCGTCCAACATGGGAAACTTACCCAGATTGTATTGAAAGCCCTCGTAGCCACGCGGCGTGAGGTACGAGACGCCCAGCACCGTGCCCAACTCTGGAATGTACTTCAGCAAGTCGCCGCTGAGGCCGCGGAGGTCTTCCAGCAGTGCGGCCCGCTCGCCTTCGTCGATTTCCGCGGTCTGCAACACTTCGTCGGCCGTGCCGATCAGGTCGTCGAATGTTTGCCGCGGCGAATTGATGCTGTGGGCAAATTGATCGCTCATATAACCAATCGACGCAATTCGCTCCGACGCGTGCTTGTTGAGTCGGGCCAAGACTGGGTTATCGGCCAAGACCTCTCCCTGACCAAATGATTCGAGGTGGTCGGTTGAATCGCCAACGGAGAGCAACACAAATTCATCAACGACGCCCAGGGCTACGACAACGCGCTTATCGATGATGAGTTGCTTCCATTGTTCGAACTGCTCATCGTCGAGATCATGAGCTTTCTCGCGCAGTTTGTCCCATGGGATCATCGAGCCATCCAATCGCAGCGTAATGAACTCATGGCCGGCGATTTGTTCCTTTTGCAAATGCTCGGCAAGTTTCGGTTTCTTTTCATTCAACCGTTCCATGAGGACCGCGTATGCCTTGTCCAAGAGCCGCGCGGCAGCCTCGCCATCCTGAATACGGAAGCCCCAGACAAGGTCCGGCACCGTGAATTGTTCGGCATGTTCATTCAGCAGTTTGTAGACCTGCCTGGCCATCGCCTGATCGGGCTTCTGGCCGGTGGAGACCGCTTCGATGCGGGCAGTGCGGGTGACGCCGTTGAACTTCGTCAGCAGTTGCAGCAAGCCGGCCACGTCATCGCTGCCATAGATAAAGATCTCTTCCGAAAACATCTGCCTGGCCAGCTTGAATGCTTCCTGCCCCTCGGGCGACTGGAAGCATTCGCGAATTTTGGCGACCGCGGGTTGGGGCGATTGCTGCCACTGAAATTCGACCTGCATCTTAGCGAGTTGAATGACGGGGATTTCCATCAACCGGGCATAAGCCTTGCTGGCCAGGAAAACGTCCCATTGCTCCTTGAGCCGCAGGCTCGCCGAGTAAAAGGCAGCGTCGGCGGGAACCGATCGAAGCGAATGAGCCTGATCGGCGATTCCCTCGGCCTGGGCCGCGTGGCCAAACCGGCCTGCGGCAATGAACGTCAGAACGCCCAAGATGGCGAAAGAGCGAACCCAAACAGAACGTAGGTGGTCACGAGAGCGCGTAGTCATCGATATCCCTCCATATACGCAATGCCGGCTGCATGAACGGGAAAAAAGGCCCGCGAGTATTTCGCGTGACTGCCACGGATATTGGCAAGCCTCCCCAAAAAGTTTTCCGGCACTGCAAGTGGCAATATCAGGAGTATGATGCATCCGTGGCCAGATGTAAATTAGATGAGGGTGTCGGGGAATTGGGAGGGCGGTTGCCAGGCCGTGCCAGGTTTAGTGCATGGATCATCAACGCACCAAACCGCTGCAAAGGTCACTGACTACCATCGCTTTCCAGCGGTTTTCCGCTGTTTTACTCATGGCCGGGTGGTGTATAACGGGATCAAATAGGGAGCAAATTATGTCCAACAGCCAAGTCCAGGAAGCGATCGAGCGGATCACGCTCACCCGACAGTTTACCGACCAGTTCTTGCAGGGATTGACCAACGAAGAGTGGTTCTGGCATCCCCGGGAGTATCTTACCCACATCGCCTGGCAGGTGGGTCACCTGGCAATGGCTCAATACTTCCTCTGTTTGCAGCGTGTCCGCGGCCGAGCGCAGGAAGACGCTTCACTAATACCCAACGAGTTCGTTGAGCTTTTCAAAATCGGCTCGACGCCAACGGCTGACTCCGCCAAATATCCCACTCCAGCGGAGATTCAACGGGTTTTCGAAGCAATCCATCACCAGACTCTCTCCGAACTTGCCGATCGGACCGATCAGCAACTGGACATACCGCTCGAACAGCCCCACCCGGTTTTCAAGACAAAGCTCGGCGCGGTCCAGTGGTGCCCGCAACACGAGCTTGTTCACGCGGGGCAGATCGCGATGCTGCGGCGACTGATGGGCAAGGCACCATTGCGGTAATCCGTTTGCGGGACGCAGCGTGAGCGCACCTCATCTACCACCCTGGAACGCGGAGAGGACCATGACGGCCATCGTGGACAAAGCCCAAACCGTGCCGCCCTCTGCCAGGAAAGCATTACAGGACGTGTTCGGTTTCAGTGAGCTCCGGCCAGGGCAGCCCGAGGTCGTCTCCCGGCTGTTAGCAGGCCGTTCGGTACTGGCTGTCTTTCCAACTGGCGGCGGCAAAAGCTTGTGTTATCAGTTGCCGGCGATGGTGCTGGACGGCCTGACGGTGGTCGTCTCACCACTGATCGCACTCATGAAAGATCAGATCGATTTCTTGCTCGAGCATGGCGTCCCGGCTGCGCGGCTGGATTCGAGCCTCGATCGTGACGAGGCCTTGCGTACGTACGACGACTTGCGTGCGAAGCGGACACGGCTCCTGTATGTCTCGCCCGAGCGGCTCGGCAACGAGCGTTTTTTGCAGCTCCTCGCCCAGCAATCGATTGGTCTACTGGCGGTCGATGAGGCGCATTGCATCAGCGAATGGGGCCATAACTTCCGGCCCGACTATTTGAAACTTGCCGCGTTGGCGCGACAACTCAAGGTGGGACGCGTCCTCGCGCTGACGGCTACGGCCACGCCCGCTGTGGCGGCCGATATCGCCACCGCCTTCGAGATCGAGTCCGGGGACATTGTGCATACTGGCTTCTATCGGCCGAATTTGAACCTACGCGTGACGGCGTGCGCGGAGGAAAAGCGGGCCCAGTTGCTGGCATCGCGGCTCCAGGCACGCCCGCTTGGACCGATCATTGTGTACGTGACGCTGCAACGAACGGCAAACCAGATTGCCGGCTACTTATCGAAGTGCGGCTTCATGGCGCGAGCGTATCACGCGGGGCTTTCCGCCGAGGATCGCACCGAAATCCAAGAAGCATTCATGGCGGCCGATGACATGATCATCGTGGCCACGATCGCCTTCGGCATGGGGATCGACAAGGCCAACATCCGCGCCGTTTATCACTTCAACCTCCCAAAAAGCCTGGAAAGCTACATGCAAGAAATCGGCCGTGCCGGCCGCGACGGCGAGCCAGCCGTGTGTGAGATGCTGGCTTGTGCGGAGGATATTGTGACGCTGGAAAACTTCACCTTCGGCGACACGCCAGAACCGGCTACGGTTGCCGCAATGGTCGGCGAGTTGCTCGGCCAGGGGGAACAGTTCGACATCAGCGTGTACGACTTGGCCCAGCGGCATGACGTACGTGAATTAGTCGCCAAGACGCTACTGACCTATCTGGAGTTAGGCGGCGTGCTGCGATCGACAGGGCCGTTCTACTCGCAGTTCAAATTCCAGCCGCAGCGGCCGTCGGCGGAGATTCTGGCCGGATTTGACGCGACTCGCGCGGCGTTTCTGCGTGAAGTATTTCGTTCCGCGAGCAAAGGGAGAACGTGGTTTTCCCTCGATGCCGACGCGGTGGGCCGCCAAATCGGTCAGCCGCGCGAGCGAATTGTTGCCGCGCTCAATTATCTGGAGCAAACGGGGGATTTGGTCGTCGAGGCGACCGGTGTGCGACAGGGCTATCGACGATTGCAACCGTCCTGCGATCGGCAATCGCTCGTCGAATCGCTAGTGCATCGATTCCTCCAGCGCGAGCAACACGACATTGCCCGGGTCCACAGCGTTGTTTCGATGGCGGAGAGCGACGGCTGCCTGACGGCGTATTTGCTCAGTTATTTTGGTGAGCAACGCTCGGCGTGTGGACACTGCATTCGCTGCGATGGCCAGGCGGCGCAGCGGCTGGCGCGATCCCACCATGACTTTGATGCGGACACAGATGTCGAAGTAATCCGCCGACTCCGTGCGGAACAACACTCAGCGCTAAGCACTCCGCGGCAACTTGCCCGTTTTCTCTGCGGCATCTCGTCGCCAGCAACTACGCGAGCCAAGCTCCGCGCGCGGCCCGAATTCGGCCAGTGGGCGCACTTGTCATTTGCCGAGGTGCTAGCACTGGCAGAGTGCGCGTAATGTTCCGGCGCGTCCAACCGACAGGAATTCATCTGATGCGGCGAAGATTGCCTATTCACTTTGCCATGCAGGCTGCGGTCGTGTTCGGAGCGATGCTGGCAGAGAGCCATGCGGCCGAGCCTCGGCTGCGCGGCATGTGGATCGAGCCGGCCGCGATTGCGATGGTTGCGAAGGACCCATCCACGCAGACGCTCGAACGTTGCACTCGCGAGAGCATTCAGACGATGAAATCGCTTGGCGTGACGACGCTGATTCTCGCCTACGCTGAATACAACGGCACGTTCTTCTATCCGTCAGAGATTGAGTTCTACGATCAGGACATCCAACGAAACGTCCAAGGCAGCGACTGCCCATTCGACGTGTATGGGGTGGTTCTGGACGAGGCGGATCGGTTGGGTATGCAGGTGTTTCTCGGTCTCGGTCGCGGCGGAGACACGAAGCTCCTCTGGGAATTCGACAAGTCGGACTGGAAGCAGCGAAACGAGGCTGCGATCGAAGTCGGCACGCGAGTCGCGAGAGAGCTGGACAAGACATTTGGCCGCCATCCATCCTTCGCCGGCTGGTATCTGACCCATGAGATGAACGACTTGTCCCGTGCGTCCGCCTACTACGATCCCCTAGCCGAGTTTTGTCATTCGCTCGCGCCGAGAAGGCCCGTCCTTGCGGCACCGTCGGGAACGCCGGTCGTTACGAAGGAATTGCTCGCGAAGAGCAAGGTCGATATCTTCGCTTATCAGGACGCGGTCGGCGCGGGGTATGTGCCATACAAGTACACCTACAAGCCTGAGGAACGGATGGCGACGCTCGACGAGATTTATTCCCGCTACGCCCGCTGGCATGTGGACTCAGGCAAACGGTTCTGGTCCGACCTCGAAATCTGGGAGATGGATGGAAAACAAGGCTACAGCGCGGCCTATCCCGCGACTTTCGAGCGAGTGAAACGGCAGATCGAGATCGAGGCCAAGCATGTTGAGATGCTGACGGGCTACGCCTGGCACGGTTACATGCAATCGCCGAACGCATCGGCCGAAAAGCCGATCCCGAAGGCCCGCGAACTGTTCGAGGCGTATCGGAAGTTTGCGGCGACCGCGGCTACGACACACAAGCAGTTATGAGGCAGCCCTTATGATTTCCTTCGCGCAGTATAAGCAAAAAGCCTGGTTCTGGTGTCTGTTTCCCGCCCTGACCATGTCGCTGGGATGGATGCTCCGCGGCTACATCGGCGGCGGTCCCTTCGGAGCGATGATCCCTGGCGCGATGGTCGGCCTGTCTTTGTGCCTTCTCCTCGACCGCCACCGCGACGCCGCGTGGATTGCCGCGTTCGCCGCCGTCGGCGTCGGCTTCGGTGGCCAGGAAACCTACGGCCAGACCGTCGGCCTCGCTCTCCGGGCCGAGGCGTTCTCGTGGGCCATCCTCGGCTTCTTCATCAAGGGTGGCGTGTGGGGGCTACTCGGTGGAGCAATCATCGGCATCGCGTTGACGCGCCACCGTTACGCGAACAAAGATCTAATCGCCGCCTTCGCGTTAATGGTCGCCGGCACGTACGCCGGGTGGAAGCTGGTCAATGAACCCAGGATCATTTACTTCTCGGATCCGATCAATATGCCGCGCGACGAGTTGTGGTTTGGTCTTCTGCTCGGCGCCGTTGTCATGCTTGCCTGGCTGCACTGGCGCGCAGGCGCCATGCTGCCTTGGCGATTCGCTTTATGGGGGGCGTTGGGTGGCAGCATCGGCTTCGCATTCGGCGCCGCCGTCCATGTTTGGGGACACCATAACGCGCCCCACTTCCCCTTTGGCTGGTGGAAGTTCATGGAGATGACTTTCGGCCTCCTCCTCGGCCTCGGCTTCGGCATCTGTGCGTGGCGCAACCGCAAGGAGATCGCCGGACAGCCTGAGCACCGCCCTCACTCTCAATGTTCCCTGTTGCTTTCCATCGCTTGCGCGGCACTGGCGATCGCCCTGGCCCTCCTGCTGCCGTCGGACCTTACCTCGCGGATTGGATACACCATCGCCGGCGCGCTGCTGCTCACGATCGCGCTCTACTCGGAATCGTTTTCCTGGCAGCTCGCCATCACGGTCACCTACTGCGCCTTCGCCACCGATCTGCTACTTGCCAGACCCACCTATCCAGCCGCGGCCATGTGGACGTTCGTCGTCATCACCACGCTCGCGGTGGCTGTGTATGCGCGTGCCGCAGGGGTGAGAAACCTGTTCCTGCTGATGATCTGGACGAGTACCCTCATGTCCATGCTCAAGGCTTTCCTGCCGCCCGCGGAACTCACCTTCCCGGTCTTTGTGATGGAGGGGGTGTTTCTTCTGTTCGCGGTGTTACTCACCTGGCTGGCCATTCGGGGGCAAGCGCGACGCGCGACCACGTCAGACTGAGGCGATTCTTCAAGCGTTCCGCGAGCCAGTCCCCTTTTCAGCAGACTGTTAACGGCCAGGCACGTCCAGGAGCGTTGTGCGTTTCTTGAGGGTGCGAAGCACGAGGTAGATCGCCACCCCGCCGAGCGAAAACACCATCCAAAGTGGTTCCCACCACACGAGGTGGTGGTCCATCGTCAGGCGTTCGAAGAGCTCGATCACGGTATGACCCAGGACAACGACCATGAGGCCAGCGTACTCTCGACGCAACACGTTGCGAAACGAGAAAGGCAATGCCGGGCGGCGCCAGCTTGAGAGTTTTGGCCAGAAAGCGGGTGTCGCGGCGGCCCAGTCGTCGAACTTCGGGCCGAACTTCTGCCGCAAGAATGCTTCCTCGGCGAACATAATTCGTTCATAGTACAACCAGAACGCCAGCGTATAGATGACCGGCAGCCACCACACCCATTGGATCATCGAAATGCCAAGACCGATGAGGAAGTTGCCCAAATACAACGGGTGGCGCACGATCGAATACGCGCCGGCCGTGTTCAGCTCGTCGGCAATCTGGCACTTTGTATTGCGTCCCGATGTGCGGGCAGGCGCGTAGCCCACCACGATCGAACGCACGGCCAGGCCGAGAAACGAGATTCCAAGGCAACCGAATTCCCAGATTTCATGCGTTAGATAGCTTTGAAATGGAAAGTCAAAACTGGTGAACGCGATGGCGGTCAACGGCACCAACAGAAACGGCAGGTAGCCGCGCCTTAAAAACAGCCAGTTTCCCTGTTGCTCGAACTCGTCTTGCATTGACATGCTTGCTCCTTGAAACATTCATTGGG
The DNA here is from genome assembly GCA_022615465.1 of Planctomycetota bacterium. Lineage (GTDB taxonomy): Bacteria > Planctomycetota > Planctomycetia > Pirellulales > Lacipirellulaceae > JAKEGR01. The sequence goes on from JAKEGR010000399.1 coordinate 10,656, forward strand.
GCGTCAGCGCCCGTTCGTCACGCCGCTAAGCCTAGCATGGATGTCGGCCAGGATGCGCTGCTCGAGGGCCGGATCGCGTCCCAGGGGAATCCAGTACGGCGACGACAGGGTGGCACGGTTCTCTTGCCCTCGCCTGGAGAGGGGCGACGCGCCCGTGGCCCCCACCAGTTCCGCGCGGCGACTGGGGAGCGAGTTGTCGTTGCGAAACGTGGCCGCGCCGGCCGTTGCCTGCTGCGGTCGCGGCTGATCCTCAATCTCTTTCTCGACATTGACTTCGATGTTGTAACCGGACGCGTCGGGCACCACGCGTACCAACGCCCGGCGGCGGATGGTCTGAAACGTGCTCTCCCAACGGTTGAACGCCCCGACCGAATCGCCGCGGTGCGGCTCGAGCCAGGTCGCTCCGCTTTGCGGCGCGGTCTCGATGCGGCCCTCGGCAAGCACCTCGCCGCG
>JAKEGR010000400.1 GCA_022615465.1 Planctomycetota bacterium
CATTCGACGCCTCGGATTGTCACCAACGCGGATTTCACTCACGAACTGAAGCGACGCGCCGCCGAGAGCCAGCAATTCGGCGTCCCGCTGTCGACGATCCACATCAAGCGGGCCGGAAACGACAAAGCGGACAGCGGCCAGGTCGACCAGCCAATCCTCGATTTGGCCACCCACGCCCTCGCGGCGGCATTGCGTGAGACTGACCTCCTGACGCAGTTCGAACATGGCGAGTTTGCCGTCCTGTTGCCTGGCAGCACCGAAAGCGAGGCGAATCAGATGGTCAAGCGGATGCGGATGATGTTGTCGAGTTCCTTGGCACCGCCAGCCAGTGGAAAGCCTCAAACTAGCTTCCACTATGGAATTGCCCAGCTCCGCAAGAATGAAACGAACCAAGGGCTGTTGGCTCGTGCTGGACAGAACGCCATGGCCGGCAATCCAAGTCAGTCGGTCGCCCGCGTATAGTCTCTCCCACGTAGCCGAGTCTCTCCGAGACTCGGAATTAGCGGTCTCGGAGAGACTCGGCTACGTGAAGGCATAACAACCGCCGTGCCCAATCGATTCGTTCCGTCGCCACCGCGACTCTCAATTTGGACCTTTTCCCGGGTCTCCCGGCATTCCCATATTGGCCTCCATGTCCGCCGGAATGCACTCCGTAAGTCATTCATAGACAACGATTTACGATTTTGTTGAATCTTCACCCGCCCCCAGCCTAGTATGGATTAGGAGGCCGGACTGGGCCTCATCCCTCCCTTTCCTGCCGCATGGAAGCGGCGGACCGCCGGAACGCCATGATGGGAAGTTGGACTGGTTGGGGCGGAAGGTTTTTCCCGCCCGGCAAGTCGCTTCGAGTGGCAGCAATATGGGATTCATAACATTGGACAAACCGCGATGAGCGTCCGCCGAGATTATTCCGTCCAATCGACTGCCCGCCAAGCCAGGCGCCGCAACCGTTCGGTCACTGGCGGCACGTCCCAGCGGCAGCCAAAGCAGGCCCGGCGTTCGATTAGCGGCCAGCGGAACGTGCGGTTGCCGTTCGCTCCCCCCGAGGATTGGCACGAGGCGACCACCTGCGAAAATTACCGCGTGGTTCTCCAGAAGCCGGGTTCCGGATATCGGCACGTCGTGACGGAGCAGCAGATACGCGACCGCTTGAAGCAGGTGCCACAGCACTTCTTGGAACAACTGGAAGTGGTTCAATTAAGCCAAATGACTCGCAAAAAACAGTGCTTTCCGTGCTACGGCATGCAATGGGGAAATGCCCTGTATCTCTACCCATTGGAAGAATCGCTGGTAGAGTATTTCAATAAAGCACCGCGGCCAAGCCTCGTGAACGAGGCCCGCATGTTTGGCGGCCGCTGGGATCATCGCTCACCGGGGACTTGGACGCTCACCTGGACGGAACAGGCCGCCCAGGATTTCTACCTCAATAACATCTTGATTCATGAGTTGGGGCACCTGGTCGATGACCGCAACAGCAGCTATATCGACCGCGAGCGTTACGCCGAGTGGTTCGCCGTTCAGTACGGCTACCTGCACACCGGTGGCGGCGAGGCCCGTCGGCCGCGGCAACCGGTGCGACGGCGTCATCACGCTGGATAACCTGTTTTTCTCGGGACGCAGCCAAAGGCACCGAGAGGCTGTCCGGAAAGAGAGAACGCGGCCGACCACCGCTCCGGGGCCATCACCGTCCGCGAAAGCACCTCTGGCTGACAATCCCGACGACTCCCGGTAGAATGCGGCGCACTACGACTGGTTCCGCGTTGGGCCGTTCTCCCGGCCTCCTTCTGTCCCCGGAAGCGAGAAACACAGCCATGCCCTTCATTGAAATGACCGGCACCGTTTTGGAACGCATCGTTGCCGACGACGAGTTGCATCACGGCGATTTGGCCGAGGCGGGTGTTCGTGCCGACACGATCGTTCGCGTGAACCGGCAGGGCGACATCGAAGTTCGTCGCCAGTCGGGGTGGGACGTCATTGGCGGGCTGTTGGGCGAGTTTGACGAACGCGTCCGCCGTGAAACTGGCCTCGATTGGGCCTAGCGTCGTCGGGGACGGGGCTTAGAGTATTTTCCTGGCGGTACACGGCGGAGATTCCGATTTCCGGTTATTGAGCCGCCAATTTTGCCATCCTTTACGGTTGCATAGCGCCCGCTAGCCGCTGTTGCGTGTCTTTACGTCGAGACTCGACACATCAGCGCTCGCCACCCTGACCAGCCAGTGCTAACATGGCAATAGACGGAAATTCATGTCCAATCGATCCAACTGTATGCCACGAACCGCAACGATCCACCGCCAAACGGCCGAGACGAAGATCGATCTCTCGCTGAACCTTGACGGCACCGGCCAGGCCGATGTCGCCACGGGCATCGGCTTCCTCGACCACATGCTCACGCTGTTGGCCAGGCATGCTGTCATCGACCTCGTGATCCGTGCCGAGGGAGATCTCCACGTCGATCAGCATCACACGGTGGAAGACACTGGCATCTGCCTTGGCCAGGCGATCAAGCAGGCGCTCGGCGATAAGGCCGGTATTCGTCGCTACGGGCACTTCACGCTCCCCATGGAGGAAACATTGGCCACCGCGGCGATCGATCTGGGCGGCCGCTATGTGCTTGTCTTCCGCGCTGATTTTCCCACAAACAAAATCGGCGACTTTGACAGCGAGCTTGTCGAGGACTTTTGGCAGGCGACCGCGGCGAACGCCCTTTGCAACCTGCATATCCTGGTCCACGATGGCCGCAACAGCCATCACATCAGCGAAGCCATTTTCAAAGCCACGGCTCGGGCGCTCCGCATCGCCGTCGAGGCCGATCCGCGTATGCCGGGCATCCCCAGCACCAAAGGCATGTTGGCTGAATAGCCATTATTTCGGCTTCGCGGGGGCGGGGGTTGTTGGTCGGCTGTGGGTGATCTCTTCCTGGTTGACGTAGGTTTCCAAAAAGCGCGTCAACCGCTGGAAATCGCTGTCTGGCTCGATATAACGGATGACCGTCACGAGCGTGCTCGGATCCACAAGATCCTCAAACGGCACATAGTGCAACTGCAACTGGCCGGAAACCGACACCATGACGCCGTCGAGGCCGCGTTCGACGAGCGCGCGATACGCTCCCACGCCGAGTTGACAGCCGAGCATCACGTCAAAAGCGTGTGGCTTCGCACAACGTGATTCGTAACCAAGTTGCAGCGCGGTGATCTTCCGCTTTCTGCCCGTTTGCTTCTCATACTCTTTCGCAATCAGTTTGCGAAATATATCGTGCAAGCTGACCGCCGCGATACTAATGTGCTCGTGCTCATCGCGGCCAATGCCTTGCAGATACTCCTGAGGCAGCAACTCGGCCAGGCCTTCCGCGATCACGATCACGCCGTA
>JAKEGR010000401.1 GCA_022615465.1 Planctomycetota bacterium
CAGAGCGGTCGCCGACAGTCGTGGAACGCCGCGCACGGCGCTGCCTGCGGCGCATCGGCCGTGTAGGGAACGGCCTCCGTGCCGTTCCACACCCGTGCCGTTCCGTAATTCCCGGAACGCCAGGGACGGCGTTCCCTACATTTTGGTTGCGGCCGCAGGTCGCGTTAAGGCAAAGACACGTCGTCGCGGACCCAGGCCTCGATCGAACCGCTGCGATGACCGAGGCGGTAGCCTGCCAGGTCGGGTTGGCCCAGCGCGCGCGAAACATCATCAACCAAGATGATCTCGGGAGTCGGCAGATCGGCCCTGGCGGGCGGATCTCGCAGGGCGTCGGCGATCTCCATCCGGCCCATCTCAAACCACTCTTGCTCGCCAGGTGGCATGAAATAGGTCCAGCGGTGGAAAAGATTGTACAGATAGCCGCGCCCCGAAGCCGCTACTCGCGATTTCGTCCACAAGTCCTGGTATCGCTCATTCGTGGGATGGGTGAATCTCAGCCAGGACTCCTGCGTGGCACCATACAACCGAAGAAGCTGAATCGCGCGGTCTTGAATCTCTTGGTTGGTTCCGCCGTGGTGATAGGGGAAGCCGGAGGGGAGCAGAAGATCTGCGTTCGTCCAGAACGCGCAGAGAAAATTCAACTCGACGCTGGCCGTGGCAAGTTCATATTGGTCATGTTGGCGATCAAAAGCATCCAGCCACGGCCGTAGCCCCTGAGCGTCGGCCGTAAGGAAGAAGTCGCGCCGCGCGGTGTGGGCCACGAACCAGTGCATCCGATAACTGTGATAGGCGAACAGGGATCCCAGAGCGATGGCCACGAGTAGCGGCCATGACCTGGCCAATCGCGGAACCATGGCCGGCAGCGATGTGCGGACCCACTCGGCCCCAACAAGCACGAGGGCGAACAACAAACAGTAATCCGCCCGCCAAACCATTTGGCTGCGGAGGAAGCATTCCATGCCCCGCAGTCGGAGCGCGAGGTTCAGCAGCAGCACGGTGGCGACCGGCAGCAGGGCCAGCCAGCGGCATTGCGCCCAAGTGATTTCCGCCAGACGCAGCGGCGCCGCGATCCTGGGGGACCGCGCGCGGAATCCGGCAATCGACAGCAAAAGGACAACCACGAGCGGGAGCATTGCGTACTGCATGACCCATTCGCGTATCGGCATGACGTCCGTGTCGATGTCGCGCGACTGGCGCCACTCGGCCCCGAAGCCGCCGCGGAGGAGAGCGTCGCCGGTCAGTGAGCCATTGAGTTGCTCGTGGAGTGCCAGGGTCGCCAGCATCAATGCGGCCAGGCTGACGAGGACCGGCCAACTGGCCTGTGGCCGGCTCGCAAGGCGAAGTTTGGCGATGACGGCCCGGAGGCCAATCCCCATAGCCACCAAGCCCGCCATAAACCAGGCCATCGCAAACGCCCAATTGTCGCTGCCCAACAGCAGCAGGAACACGAACGCGAGCGCGCCCAGTCGAATTGCCCAACGCTGACGGTTGTGAATGAGCGACGCCAGGGCGATCGTCGCGGCAAGCAGCAGCGGATTGGTCCAGCCCATCGTCGACATCCGCAGCGCGCGAAACGTCGGCCACTGACCGTATGATTCGAATCGCGGCGACAGCAAGGCCAGATGGACCGCTTCAAACAGCACGGTGAGAAGAACGGCCAGCAGGATCGACGCGGTGCTTATTTCGCGCGGCAGCCAACTGCGGGCGGCCAGATACAACGCCGACCAGGCAACGGCAAGTGTCGCGAACATGAACAGCGCGTAGCGGCGCGGCCGGCCCTCGGTCAGCAATGCCAGCCGACCGAGCAGCACTTGAAAGGGCGCGGCGTAGTTCGGTTTCTCGTCGGGTCGCGAGTAGAGCAGCGAATCGATCCAGCCGCGGCGCTCGATCCGCCTTGCCCGCACGTAATACAAATGGAAATCCTCGGAGAAATTGTACGACGGGCCAATGTGAAATGCGAAGAACGTCGGAGCGGAACCGTTGTTGATCCGCTGGTCGGCCGGCAAGTGGTTCCATTTGAGCGTGGCAAACTCCAGCACGCCCGCCGCAAACAGCACGATGACCAGGAGCGGCAAGCCGTACGTCCGCCCAAGGCGAGCGGCAGCAGCAGAACGGCGGGAAACGACGGTGTCACTCATCGGCTCATGTCACGGGGCAGGAAACAAACGCGCGGCCCTGTCGCCGCCGCCGGCGTAGCAGCCTCCGGGGCAGTGTGCCGCGATGGCCCACTTCTGGCAACAGCAATGTTGCAGGCAGGCTACGCCCGTTCTTCCCCCAATGCATCTTCACGCCTTGACAGGACTCTCCGCGTGTGGTATTATAATTCCACATCCCTCGAAAGGTCCGTTGATGATGCAGTTCGACTCGATTATCTGGGATCTTGATGACGATCCCGATGGAAACGTGCAACACTGTGAAGAGCATGGGGTCACAAAGGAAGAAGTCGAAGAGGTATTTCAGAACGCGACAGACGCGGATATGAGCCACACATCAGGGCGCCCCGTGTTCTTCGGAGATACAACCGCCGGCAGGCATCTGATGGTAGTGTACGAAGAAATCGATGCTGACACTGTCTACCCTGTAACAGCCTACGAGGTTCCGAGGAGGCAACGACCATGAAACGAATTACCCGAAACCGAGAGCTGACTCCGGAAGAAGCCGCCAAGTACAAAACGA
>JAKEGR010000402.1 GCA_022615465.1 Planctomycetota bacterium
CAGTAGTTGCTGAAGTGGAGGAGCCGGCTGTCAACGCGAGCGATGAAGAGCCAGCATCTTCGCGGCCAACATGGATCGATGAGGCCCAGAAACGCGTTGGAAATACCTGGCGCGAGGTGGTGGTCACCGACGAATACGCCACAATCGACGAGTGCTACGCGGAAAGAGACAAATTGCTAATGATTGCCACTGGAGAGTTTGTGAAGCAATTCGCGGGTGCCAACGGCGTTTACTCGACAACCGTGGGGCCAGACGGCCTTGAGCGAGTTCACCAACCTCGCCCCAACGCATTCCCGGTGATAGCTCGATACCCGGCGCTTTACCGCATGGGAATCACGGCCGATTACCTCCGCCGGGAGATCGCCAAGGACGAGTATGTCGAGACGGTCGAGCGTTCGTTTGGCCCAATGAAAAAACTCTACACTCTGGTGGAATTCTCACCAGCCGTCGACAACGAGTTGCGGCAACGCTGGGCGGCATATCAGCGACAAGAGCGGTTCGCCATCGTGGGGATTGGGGCTGCTTCCATATTGGGCTTGCTAAGCCTGGTGTGGGGCTTACTGAAGGTCGATACCTGGACGAAGGGATATTACACGAAGCGGTTGTTTCTCGGCGTGCCCTTGGGGATACTAGGATTGTTCGGCCTGTACGTCCTGCTCGTTGAGATGGGTTTCGACCTGCCGCATTGAGGGCGGACGGGTGGCGCCCAATCGTTCACGTCAATCGCAACCGCCATGCCCGATGTCTCGCCCGATAGGCTGCTCGTCGAGGAGATCCGCGCCGGCAAGCCGGAGGCATGGAATTGCCTCATTACGCAGTACGAGGGCCGGCTCTTGTCGTTCGTCGAAAGCCGGCTCCATCGGCGGGCGGCCAGCGAGGATGTCGTGCAGGAAACGTTCATCGGCTTTCTCACCAGCTTGCCGAATTACGACACCCGCCGGCCATTGGAAAGCTATCTGTTCTCGATCGCTGCCCACAAGCTGACCGATTACCTGCGGCGCGAAGGACGGCGGCCCGTGGTGCCGCTTTCGTCGACAGCCCAAGGCAGTGGTGGGGCCTGGGATCTTCCCGGCTCGGCCCGGCCGGCCAGCAGCATTGCCCGCAGCGGCGAGCGTCACGGCTTGGAGGAGGAAGCGATCGTGCGGGGTATTGGCGAACAGATCAATCACTGGCGGACGGCGGGCGATTGGCAGAAGCTGAAGTGCATGGAACTCCTGTTCACTCGCGGCATGCCCAACAAGGACGTGGCCGCCGCGCTAAGGCTTACCGAGCAGCAAGTGGCGAATTTCAAATTCGACTTCGTGGCCCGATTACGCACACTGGTGAAAAAACAGCGCCTCAATGAGGACGTATTTCCTGAACTGTACACGGACGAACCGAGCAACTGACGCCCATGGCCACCAATTACTCCGACGCCGAACTGGCTGCGTTCCTCGACGAATCGCTTCCTGTCCAGCAGATGGCAGCCATCGAACACGCCCTGCGCGAGAGCAATGCGATGCAGCAGCGGCTCGCGGCGATCAACGGCCGGCGCGATGCGGGAGTCCATTCGCTCGGCGAGATTTGGCGGCGGCACCGGCTGAGTTGCCCCACCCGCGAGCAACTCGGCAGCTACTTGCTTGGCGTGCTGCCTTGCGACATGGGCGATTACGTGCGGTTTCATCTGGAAACGATCCAGTGCCGCTATTGCGAGGCCAATGTCGAGGACTTGACTCTGCGGCAATCGTCGCAAGATGCCGCGAGCACCACGCGGCGCCAGCGATACTTTCAGTCGAGCGCCGGATACCTGCGGAAAAAATAGCGGGCGCGCCCGTGCTACATGCGCAGCGCATCAAACTGCGATTGCCAGAACAGGCACGGCGGGAAAAGCACGGCGAGCCTTGGCAGCACGTCGCCGCCGCTCACTTCGATCCGCCCTGCATCTCGCGCCCGGCCGACATGGAGGTTGCCGAGGAGCAGATTGGAAAATTCCCGCGGGGAACAACTCACGTCGACCCGCGCGGGTTCCTCGTCAATCAACCGGCTGCGGCGGCGGGTGAGAACCAGCCGACAGCGCCGGCCGCCAACGTCAAAGCCAAGCTCACAAGGCCGCGGAATGCCGGCCGCCCTCGTGCGGCAGCGCAGCACCGCATCCAGTGTTTCGATCCAGCGCGGCGCATCAAGCAGCTTCACCAGCAGCGTGCCGCCGGCACCACGATCGTCGGCACTCCAGCTTCCACCGGCCGTTACCATCAATTCGTGCAAGGGATCTTCCGCCGAGGTATGGAGTGAAATCGCACGATAATCGCGCTCGATGGCATCCCGGCAGGCCCGCTCCAACAGCCGCGGGGCTACCCATGCGTACTTCGGCCGGCAGCAGACTTCCACCACCTGCGAGCCATGAGTCACCGCGTAGCCCACGATCCGTGATTCGGTGCTCAGGTCTTCCCAATCATCGTGGCCCTCGACCGCCACGATAAGTTCGCTGTGGGCCTTGCGGCCGACAAGCCACTGCCAATACTTTTCCGAACGGGACATCGCGCCCCAGGAGTGGCTGTTCGCAACTCGGTAGATGGCCCGAACCGAATCGAGTTCCACGTGTCGCCATAGGCGAATCCTCACGCCGCGATCACGTCGACGCCCGGACGGGTTTTGACCAGCCAGATGGGCCAGCAAGTCCCCCACATTGGCCTGCGAGTAGCCGCGTCCGCGGGCCTCGGTCCAGCCAGCCGCGCGAATTCGATCCGGCTGGCTGCTGCGAACGACCGACACGACCGCTCGGCGCTCTTGCATCGCGCGTTCCGCGGCCTCGAGCAGCAGGCGATCGTAATCCAGCGGCACCAGCTCCGGCAACACCGCAAAGTCCTGGAGGCCGCCCACGGGGACCTTCACATCGGCGAACATGGCCACACGGTGCAGAACCTGCACATGCGCCACGATTTGACCACTGTCCTTCACCAGCATCCTGTCCGTCGGCTGGTACGAAGGCTCATCCAGCCACGAGATGAAATCCTGATAGGTTGGCGACTGATTGACGGCACGCAGCAGGGTGTGAATCAGGGCGTGATCGCCGGCATTGGCGGCAACCAACCGGGCCTGGCCCACGGACGGAACACTAGCCGCGCGAAGAATGCCAACGGGACCAGAGGGGCCAAGACCCTTATCGGCAGGATCCTGCCGCGCGCCGGTAGGGGGCAAGGCATCCGCGGCGGCTCGGTCGTGTTGGCCGGATGGCAACCGCGATCCGAGATGGCCTTTCGGTACATGGTCCGTTTCCAATTCCATGGACGTGACGACTGGGCTGTTCCGAACGCAGAAAGAGCGGCTTGGCACGGCTTCCCGCCAACGCCAACTAATCTAAGATTACGATGCGGGTGCGGCGGCGTCCAGTAGCAATCGCTCCAGGTGCTGCCGCGGAAACAGACAGAATGAATATTCGCGCGAGTCCAGGATCGCCTCGACACGCTGTTGCTGCTGGAGACGGCTCATCTCCACCTCAAGTTTCTGGTGGTGGGGCAGGACGAACGGCTGCAACGCTTCGTTCGCGCCCGTAATCGCGACATGACGTTCGTAGGAGTTGCTGAGGGTTTTGGGTGTTTCGATCCAGCGCCGCTTCGCAGCCACGATCTCCACGACGCCAGACACCTCGCTTTTCGGCGCCACCCCATCGCCAACGACATACCGCTCCGGATGATATCTCAACTCGCGCAATTGCCGCTGAACGTCACGCTGGCGTGCGCTGCTCGTTCTTGCACCGTCGATCGGGAGTCGTGACGTTGCCGAAACCGTTGCAAACTCGGGTAACTCACAGCCGAAGAACTGCTGCCCGATAAGGTCCGTCACCTGATCGTATTTGGCGCCGCCAATGCCGTGCAGAAACATGTCGCTGAGAAACAAGCGGGCAAACAACGTCGTCGTCAACGCGCGCGTGCGAAGTTTTACGCCTCGGTCAGCCAGGTCGACAAGTTGCTCCACGGCCGGCGTCCCGTCCGCGTCGTCGGCCAGCGGAAGCACCATCGTCAGCGTTTTGCGATCGGTGATCTCCAGCACGTCGCCGCGCGACCGGGCGAAGA
>JAKEGR010000403.1 GCA_022615465.1 Planctomycetota bacterium
ATAACCGTCCCACTTTCCCAGACGGTTGCGGGTAAGGCTCCAGGCGATTCACGTTAGACGGAACAGCGATCACTTAACGATTCTCGCATTGCACAAGTTGAGCCAGTCGCCGGTGTCCAGATTCTGGCCATAATCAACGACAATCGTCAACTTCTTGACGCCGGCGATATTCAATTCGATCTCCTGCGGCAGTTGATGGCCGGCAACCTGAATCTCCAACAGACGGCGGCCATCCCCGTCGATTGTCAGCATCACATCGCCGCTGGCGCTGGTTTGCGGCTCAATTCCCGCAATGGCGTGGAATTGCCGAAACCCTCGCGGCAGTTGAAGCACAATCTCCGTCCGGCTGCGCAAGGCCAAGCCTTTTGTGAACGTTTGTTCGCGAGCAGTTGTGCTGGTCGCCTGGTCCCCTGGAAATTGTACGCCCAACAGACCGCCGAAGGCCGAACCATCTCGCCGTGGCCGGCCATAGCCGCCCGCCAGTTCGAGGCTTTTTGGCAACCCTACCAAGGATGTCCACGTTTCCGAGATCGGTTCCAGATCACTGAGAAACACGACTTTTCCGGCCGTAAAATCGGCAAGACCTATGTCCCCGAGCGGCCAGGCCAGTTTCAAGCCGCCGGTGGTTGTCAGCAACAGTTGGCCGTCAGCCAGTTCCAGTCGGCTGGCTTTCGCGCGCAGGCCCTCGCGTCCATGCAGAACACAAAGCGGATATTCCTCAGCAGTGTTATTGGATCCGTCTCCACGATAGTAACTCATTCCGGCCACTTTTCCGCGATCCACTTCAATCGACTGACCATTCAGCGAGAACTTGACCTTTGCTGCCGATACATCGCCAACGACCCCCTCGATGTAGTCCAGGCTGTTTTCTTGCTTGTGGATGACCAACACATCGCTGACAAATTCTTGACCACGGATCTCGTCCCACTGCGTGGCCAGTTTGCCCTCGATGTCCTTCAGGATCACCCCAGCCACGGTCTTGACCGGCACCGCAAGCTGCCTTCTATCGGAAAGAAAATCACCATGGAGCGTGACTCTGGCCTCGCTTGACTGGGTTACATAGTCGTCAATCGGAAAGATCGTTCCATCGACCAGCTCAATCCTGGGTGTTTTCGTGGCTAGGGCGGGAGGGGGTAGCCATTGCAGCGAGAGTAGTTCCGCCGTGCGGATCGTTTGTTCTCCATCTGCGTTGACAAGCTTCACCTCCTGGTCCGTCCATGCGTGCAGTTTGCCACTGAGCGAGGAGCCGTCAAGTGTTGTCGCGGTGACGTTGTCCCTCGCACCTTCGGCCGCAAAAGCCCATTGAGCGACGACCATGAATAGCGCGATGAACAGTGATAAACGAGTGTGTTGAGACACCACAATACGTACTCCGAAAGGCAAAATATCGCCTGGGTCAACTCCGGCAGGCGGGGCAGGGGGGAAACTTCCAGCCGGTCATTCGCTCTCGGCCGACTTCTCAGCGGCCAACCGACGGAAGTATTCTTCAACCACTTCGCGATAATGGGACGGAAACTCGCGGCCGATGTCTTGCAATGCCTTCTCACGATCCTTGTCCGACATGTTGCCCCACCCGCTGCCGTCGCTCAGGTCGCGGCGATCAACCTCTCCTGGCGCCTTGGGGCCAGCAGGAAGTTGGCTGTCTTGCATCGGCGTGCTGCTCTGCTGGCCACCGGATGCCGCGGCCATCGCTTGTTGCTGTTGTTGCAATTGATCCTCGATGTTCTTGATCAACTTATCGAGCGACTCAATGACACTGGTTTCGACCACTTGCACGCGTTCTCCCGAACGCCCTTTTGCCAGATGGCGGCGAATGTCCTCCATGCGCCGTGCAATGTGATCGAGCGAATCGTCCTCGAGTCCAGCCAGATCTTGTTGGATTAGTGCGGCAAGTTTTTGGTAGCGCAACGGCAATTCGTCCGACCGTTGGAGCAATTGCGTGACCGCCGCATCCGCCTTGTCGGACTGTACTAACCGATGGTGGGCCACGGCCTGGGAAAAAAGCAGGGCTTCCGGCGCGACCACATCATCGGTTTCCAAACCCGCTGTCCAGGCCAAGGCTTCGTCGTAATAGCCTTCTTGCACGAGCCACCGCGCCAAGTAAAGCCGCATGTTATTCCGTACCAACAGCGGGGTCTCGCTATTGGCTAGCCAAGCGAATTCTGGCAGCACCGGCTGCTGGCTCACTGTCTCGCAAAACTCGACCAACTCGGCCACGCGGTCGTCCACTAGGGCCAGGCAGGCGGCCAATCGATTGAGGAGTTCATCAGGGCCGGCCGCCGGCGTGGAAGTTGCGGCCCATTGCTCACTCGCGGCAAGTTGGCGTTCTGGCGAGACTGCGGCCGCCGTCATGTATTCAACCAGCTTTGCGTGAACGGCGTCCGCGGAGACTCGCTTCCAAGAGGGTGCTACCTGCCATGACGCCCCGGCGGCGGAATCGGTGTCCGGCTGGGCGACCAGGAGCGACGAAGCAGCAGAGAGAAACACCGCGGCGAGCAGACCATTAAGCCACGGCTGTGGGCGGGTTCTCAATCGATTAGCCATGCGGTGGACTTCCCATTGTTCCTGGGTAGCAGCCGAGCGCAGCATTTCGGGCCGCGCCAGGCTCACTATCATCTATTATTCGTCACAATGCTGGCCTGTCCAACAAATCGGGGGCCAATCGGGGGATTCATCCGCGTTGGGCCAACAAGAAACGGGAGCTTTGCTCGATTGCGTGGTCAGTGGCCAAATCGGCCCCCATTGTGCCACGGTCGATGATTCCAGAAAACCTCAATCATTGCTCCCCCGGTTCAGATCGTAGGTTGCCTGGTAGATGCGCTGCTGTCGTTCGGCAAGGTTTCTAAGCGCCGCTAACAATTCGGGCGTCTCGGCCTGTTCACCTGAGAGCATCTCACCGTATCGCTCCGTACGGCGATTGATCCGCATTTGCAGCGAGCGAATCATCTTTAATTCGGCCAGCTTGTCGACCAGCGGTGGCTCGGTCATCTGACCGGCCGCGGGCGTTTGGCCGGGAGGCGTACGGTTCTCATCCAAATCCTTGATGGCCTTTTCCAGGGCAGCAATGGTTTCTTCCAAGGCAGCGATGACGTCCTCTTCCAATCCCTGGGTAATTGCGCCCACCTTCATGGCAGCAAGCCGCTCCACCACTTGCTGCATATCGTCGCGAATCTGCTCAACTGCTTCCGGAAACGCCACCGAGGAACCTTCCTCACGTAGGAGCAGCATCGCCTTGTCGATCTCGCGGACGATGAGCGACTCCTGCCTGCCAAGGCGGGCCGCCTCGATCTCATCGTCATGGTCGCGGTTCGCCTCTGGCACACGATCGAGCAGCTTAGTACCCTCGTATACGGCAAGCTGGGCTTCGAGCATCTTGCGGAACCGAGCGGCAAGCTGGGTAAGTGTTTGCTCCATTTCCTCTTCGCGGATTTGACGCAACACGCGTTCAAGCTCCGCCTTTGCCAGTTCAAGCTCTTTCACCGCCTCGCGCTGGTTGTCGACCGCGCCTTCGAGTGCGGTTTCATTGAGCTTCTTGCGAGCTTTCTCCATTTGTTGTTGCGCGGTACGCAACCGTTCGGTCGCTCGATCCGTTGGTTGTTGCTGAGCCGCTGGCTGGCCACCGGATTGGCCACCATCCTGGAGATTGCCGGGCGATTGCGACGGCGAGCCTTTTTGGCCGGGAGATTGGCCGGAATCGGACGGCGGCGAGTCATTGGACCCAGAGGGTTGGCCGTCGGAGGGCTGTCCCTCGGAGGGTGCTGATTCGGAGGATCCCGGTTCTTGATGCTCCGAGGAATCACCGGGTTGAGAGGGATCACTCGGCCGTGAAGCTTCCTCGTCGTCCGATGTGGGATTGCCGTCACGCGCCGATTGTGTGTCGTCTCCATGCTCATTGTCCGGAGGTTCGTCACGTTCGTTTTCTTCGATCGTGCTGTTGAGCCGTCCCGTATCGTTGGCCACCTGTTGCTGGTCTTGAGCCAGGCTGCCCATTTTCTCGCCTCCTTCCGTACGCGCGCGAATACCCTGCTGCATGCGGATCAAGCGGCCCACTTCTTTCAGGTAGCTTCGAATCCGCTCGCGTTCCGACTTGAGTTGGTCGTCGCGGTGGGCTTTCAAGAGGAGTGACAGCAGGGAGTCGAGTTCCTTTTGCAGTTCGGATTGATTGTTCGCGGCAGCCGAAAGCCTTTCCTCCTCCAGCAGATTGACGATCGACTCGAACCGCACGTTGATATCCTGATCGCGGCTTTGAGCGATTGTTTCTCGCAGGAGCCGAGCGCGCCGCGGATCGGTCGATGCGGATAGTTCCGCGAGACGTCCAACCACTTGTTCGAGCCGCTCAAACCGATCGGCCAGCCGAGCCTGCTCGATCGGTAGATCGTCTCCCCCGGCAGGCTCCTCCTGAGCGGCGGCGAGCACTACCACCGTCAGCGCCAGGCCAACCGCAAACACGGACCTAACCCAGGCGGAACGCATGCCCGCCATGCGTCCTCGTTGCCGCCACGGCCAGATCAGTCCTGTTTCGGCCTGCCGCATCCAGTTCATCCGAGGATAACTCCCAAGGTTCAGTACGCCGTTGATTTCCGGCTATTCTTCCAGCAAACTTCGCAAACGCTCCCGCTGTCGCTCTTTCGTCCGGCGATTGAGTTCTTCCTGGTCGGTAATAATGCCGCGAAGTAATTCGACCACTTCGTTGTAAGTTTCCAACTCGAGCATTCGGTCGAGCACTTGTTTCATATCGACCAGGATTTCGTCGGCCAGGGCAACGGCTGCCGCCAGGGCCGGCTCGCCTTCCCGTGCGTCCTCAAGATGCTGCTCTACCAATTTTAGCTTCGCGGACAATCCCGGCATACGTTGGCTTCCGATCGCGTGCAACGGTAAGGCGATTTGCTCGTGCAGCCGGTTTTTCAGATCGGGATTGTCGACGCGGTTATTGCTGAGTTGATCGTGAATGTCATCAAATCCTTCGGCCACGGCCATAATTTCATCGGCAGACTGCGTGACATTTTGTTCTGCCCCGGAGAGACGCAACCGGCACCGAATTAGCGATTGCGCGGCTGTGCCCTCGGACGGCTCTTGGTCTTCTTCGGAAGTTGCCTGGGTAAAATCAATACGGCTGAGCAAGTTCCGCATGTCGGTTATCTTTTCATAGATGGCCTCATACCGCTGCCGCAATTCCAGTTCACGCCGCTCAATGAACGCCAAGAGTTGTCCCTCGCTAACCACATCAAGAATAAATGGCTGGCTTCTTCCTTCCCGGGACATATCCGCCAGATCGTAGCGGTCTGTCGCCTTGAGCGTCAGTTTTAGCTTCTGGCCCGGCTTCAGCGTCAATACGCGTGTGCCGGTCGCGCTATCTGTCGCCCGCAAATCAAATCGGTCGAATTCGCTCGCAGTCAGTTCACCGTCGGGTTGAAGAGCGAGCAACTGAACCACCAACGGATCTTCGTCGATCTGATACTCGTACCAGATCTGCTCTAGTCCATGGTCGTCCGTTATTTTTCCAACGAGCGGAATCACCGCCTCGGGCGTAATCGCCGCTCCGATCCCGGAAAGCCGCACTACAACCTGCGGCAATTCATCCGCTACGACCGCCAGCGACAGGCGATAGGGTTCGCGAGTCGACACTCCGACCGTATCGGTGACGGCGA
>JAKEGR010000404.1 GCA_022615465.1 Planctomycetota bacterium
CCAATCTCCGAACCTGCCGGCAACTGTTTTGGCGTGTGGCAAGCTTTCGCAACCAAGCCGCGTGCGGCAACACGGTCCATGTTTGGCGTATGGGCCGCTTCAAGTGGTGTGCGGCCACCGAGTGCCTCTTGCGGCTCATCGGCGGCACCGTCGGGAATAATGATGGCGTATTTCATCGGCGGCAGATTCGGCCTTGCGGCCTATGCTAACAACCAACCACTGACAACTCAATCCCTGACCCACATCCGCACCGTCTTGCCGCGGACGCTGGGCAGTTTGTCGATTTCCGCAATGGCCTTCCGCGTGGCACCCTCGGTCGTCAGGTGGGTCATGACGATCAGCGGCACGATTTCGCCATCCTTGTCAACTTCCGGTTGTAGCACGGAGGCAATCGAGATATTGTGCTGGCCCAAAATGCTGGCAATCTGAGCAAGCACACCGGGGTGATCCTCAACATTCGTTCGCAAGTAGAATCGACCATCCGCCTTCGCAAAATCGCGTGGTGTAACACGGGCCTTCCGGTTTGACCACAGCTCCAGCGTATGGAACGTGATTGCCGTGCGGCCAACGGCTGTGTCGATCAGGTCGGCAACCACGGCCGACGCAGTCGGCATTTGCCCGGCACCCTGACCAAAAAACAGCACCGGGCCAACCGCATCGCCCACAACACGAATCGCGTTAAATGGTCCACTGACATCCGACAGCGGCAGGCCGCGACGTAGCAACGTCGGCGAGACATGCAGTTCTAGCGTGTCCTTATCCAGTTGGGCCACGGCCAACAGCTTGATCCGATAGCCCATCTCGAGGGCATAACGCACATCTGCGACTTCGATGTTGTCGATGCCGACACGGGGAATGTCCTTCCAGTAGACACGGGCGCCAAAGGCAAGGTGGGCAAGGATGGCGAGTTTCTGGGCGGTGTCGCTACCGTTGACATCGAGGGTCGGGTCGGCCTCGGCATAGCCGAGCCGCTGGGCTTCCTTCAAGGCATCGGCGTAGGCGACTCCCTCCTCATGCATTTTGCTGAGGATGAAATTGGTCGTGCCGTTGAGAATGCCATCCAGCGATTCGATCTGGTTGGCCGACAGGCATTGGCTGATATTGGCAATGATCGGGATGCCGCCAGCGACCGAGGCTTCAAAGGCAATCGAGCGTCCCAGTTCGCGGGCACGATCAAACAATTCCGGCCCATGCTCGGCCAGCAGCGCCTTGTTGGCCGTGACGACGTTCTTGCCGCTTTCCAGCAGACGTAGCATGATCGTCCGTTCCGGTTCGAGGCCGCCGATGAGCAGCGCGACGACCTCGATCTCCGGGTTGTTGATCACTTCCTCGATGTTGTCGGTCAGAACCCCCTTTGGCAGATCACATACGCGCGGCCTGGTGAGATCGCGGTCCACCGCCTTTTCGAGCCACAGAGTGCGGCCGGCGTGCCGCGCGGTGCGATCGCCATGGTCCAAGAGCAGCTTCGCGACGCCCTGCCCGACCGTACCCACGCCGATGATTGCGACCTTGGTTTTTTCCATCGAGCTATTCCTGATTCCCGTCCTGTTTTTCGCCTGCTGAGGCGGATTCACCAACTACGGCCCGCAGCGACTGATTCAGTTCGCGTCGCGTGGCATGGGAGTATTCAATGTCAAACCACAGAATGTCGCCCTGCGAGCCGACCAAATAGACTCGCGGCAGTTTTTCGCTGCCAACTTCGGCGAAAACCTTGCCATCGGCATCTAGCAAACTCGCAAAGCCGGCACCCAGCCCGGCAAGGGTCTCACTGACCTTGGCTGCTGTTCCTTGCACTGCGATGCCGACCACCGCAACACCCTGAGAACCAAACCTCTCGGTTACATCCCGCGCCATGTCGGCAATCGCCATTTGCGACATCCACTGGTCGTCCTTCCAAAAGAGCACAACGGTAGCCTTCTCACCAAACCGATCACTCAACTTGGTACGCCGCCCATCCAGTTGCGGAAGTTCCATCGACGGCAACTTATCGCCAACCTTGACTTTGCACATCGCCGCGTGCCCAGCAGATAATTCCACGGGCGGTATCGAGAGTGGCTCGTCAGCACGGATATTGCCACAACAGCAAATGCAGCCGATCACCAGGATCCCTTGCCAACTCGGAAGTAGTGATTGCCAAGACATAAATATCGCCTCAAATCATCGCGCCACGGCGGCGCCTCTCCCTTACACACCGTAGCGAGCGGAACCCAGTTTAATCTACAACTACCTTGATCCCCAACTCCCTGAGTTGTTTCAGTTCCACCAGGCTAGGCGCGCCGGTCATCATGTCGGTTGCCCGCTGCGTCTTGGGAAACGCGATGCAGTCACGGATATTATCCATGCCGCCGAAAAGCATCACAACGCGGTCAATGCCGAGCGCGATCCCCCCGTGCGGCGGCGCGCCGTAACTCAGTGCCCGCAGCAAAAAACCGAATCGCTCCTCGGCGACCTTTTCGTCGATGCCAAGTAGCGAAAACACCTTTTGCTGAATATGCGGATCATGAATCCGGATCGTCCCGCCACCCGCCTCGTAGCCGTTGATCACGAGATCGTAGGCCTTGGCTCGACACCTGGCCGGGTCCGCCTCCAGCAGCTTCAGGTCCTGGTCGCGAGGCGAGGTGAACGGGTGGTGCATCGCCACCCACCGCTGCTCTTCTTCGTCGTAGTCGAACATCGGGAATTCAACAACCCAAGAGAAGTGCATCGACTGCGGATCGTAGAGCTTCATCTCCGCACCCAGCTTCGTCCGCAGCGCGTGGAGCGCCTTACACGTGACCTTCCACTGGTCGGCAACGAACAACAGCAGGTCGCCCGGCTCGGCATGAAGCCTCGCGGCGAACTCCTGGAGGAGATCGGCTGAGAAATTCTTGGCGATGGTCGAATTGAGTGTGCCGTCCTGCTCGACGCGGAACCATGCCAAGCCCTTTGCGCCGAACTGTCCCACGTAGTCGGTAAGGGCGTCGATGCCCCGGCGAGAATAGTGCTCGGTGCCGCGTTTCGCATTGATCGCTCGAACGCGGCCGCCGCCGGCCGCAACGCTGGAAAACACGCGGAAGTCCGACCTGGCCGCCAGGTCGGTGCAGTCGACCAATTCCAGACCAAATCGCAAGTCAGGCGCATCGTGACCGTATCGCTCCATCGCCTCGTCATAGGTCAACTGCGGAAGCGGCAGCTTCACATCGAGACCCAACTCCTGCCTGGCCAGCCGCGCGACAAGCCCATCGATGACATGGATCACGTCCTCGGCATCGACGAATGACATTTCGAGGTCGAGTTGCGTGAACTCCGGCTGGCGGTCGGCCCGCAGATCTTCGTCTCGGAAGCAACGAGCGACCTGCACGTAGCGATCGTAGCCCGCCACCATGAGGATCTGCTTATAGAGCTGCGGCGACTGCGGCAAGGCATAGAACGAACCGGGGCTAACGCGGCTCGGCACCAGATAGTCGCGGGCCCCTTCCGGCGTGCTGCGTCCGAGGACCGGCGTCTCGACGTCGATGAAGCCGTGCTCGGCAAAATAGTCTCGCATTTCCTTCACGATGCGGTCTCGCAAGAAAAGCGTCCGCTGCATCGTAGGACGCCGCAGGTCAAGGAACCGATACTCCAACCGCAACTCCTCGTTCGGTATATCCTGGCTATTTGCGTTCGGAGACACCACGGGCGTGAGGCTCTTGTTGAGCAGTATCAGCCTGGTGACCCGTAGCTCTATTTCACCCGTGGCTAGCTTCGGGTTAGCCATGCCGGCCGGCCGCTCGGCCACCCGGCCCGTGACTTGAAGGACATACTCGGCACGCAGCAACTTGCTCTCTTCGATAACCTGGGAGGAGGTATCAGGAGGGTTGAATACAACTTGCGTAATGCCGTACCGGTCGCGCAGGTCGACGAATAACCCGCCACCATGGTCGCGGTAGCTGTCCACCCAGCCACAGAGGGTCACTTCCTTGCCGATCTGTTTGTGGTCCAGTTCGCCACATGTATGAGTTCGCAGCACAACGGTCCTCTCATCGTCGTCGGTTCTTCGCCTACCATGCCCGCAAGCGGACATCTGGCCGTAATCCAGCGATTGTAATTAGCGGGCGACGATAGAGCTAGGGCGTTGGTTGTTTGCGCTGTCGGAAAACATACTGAGCAAACACGTATAGCCAAACTACGGTTCTTGGTGGGATTCATCCTTGGTTCTTGGCACTTGTCCCTCGACTCTCGACCTTTCCCAGCCATTCGCCGAGCCGCTGCATCCCCTCAGCCGTGGTAACTCGCGGCTGATATCCGAGGTCGCGGCGTGCTGCCGAGATGTCGAACCAGTGACTCTTGGCAAGCTGAGCGGCTAGAAAGCGAGTCATGGGCGGCTCGCTTCGCAGTCCCAGCAACCGATACACCGACTCGCAGATCGTCCCAAGCCGACTGGCGGTTTGGAACGACATCGACTTCTTGGCGGGTGGTAAACCCACCAGGGCCAGGATTTCGCCAATCCACTGCCAGCAGTTCACTGGTTCGCCCTGGCTGAGGAAATAAGCCTTCCCGGCCGGCGAGGCCGCTTCACCGGCTGGGAGAAGCGAGTCGGCGGCCAACAAATGGGCCTCCGCTGCATTCTCGACATAGATGATATCCACCAGGTTCGAGCCGTCGCCCACCCGCCGTAGCCGGCCGGAGCGGGCCCGAGCGATCAGCCGGGGCACAAGGTGCGTATCCCGTGGACCCCAAATGAGATGCGGCCGCAATGCACATGTTCTCAAGATCCAGCTATTGGCAGCAAGCACCGCCTGTTCGGCCCGCGCCTTGGTAAGCGAGTAATACGCCCGGTTGGTCTTCAGCCACGCCAAGTCAGGCTGGACCAATTCGCTGACACCACATTGGTCCTCGCCGGAAAACACAACACTTGGGCTACTTGTGAAGACCAGGCGCGACACACCGGCTTCTCGACAGCCGGCAAGCACCGCGAGCGTTCCAAACCGATTCACCTGGTCAAACAGCCGCCTGTTCATGCTGATGCCGGGCAGCGCGGCCGCATGAAACACGCAGTCGATGTTGCGGCAGGCGGCCGCGACGGCACTTGGATCACGAATGTCGCCACGGACGACATCGACCCCCAACGTTACCAGCTCGGGGTACGCGCCGCGGCCAAGACTGCGGACGCGATCGCCGCGAGCCACGAGCATTTCCACGATGTATCGGCCCAAAAACCCTCCGCCACCGGTGACCAGTGCATGCATAACGGAGACCAGGGGCTAGAGATGGGAGATGGGGCCTGACGCGCGGCGGCGCGACAACTGCTTCGTCGCCCAAGCGGCGAGCTGTTCGCGGTTGATCTTGGCGTTATGGCGGATATCTACCGGCAGGCCAGGATGAATGAGATAATGCTGAATGTCGCGTGCTTGTTGGCAAGCCTTGGCATGGCACCGAAGCTCGTCTATTAGATTCCCGGCGTTGGTTCCGGCTTGGCACTCGACCACGAGCACGGGGGTTTGCTTGCCACGCGGGCCAATGCCAACGAGCGCCGAGCGGCGAACGGCAGGATGCGTATTGAACACGGCCTCGACGCATTCGGTGAATAGTGGGCCGGCAACGGTTTCGACGCGGTGCGACTTGCGGCCGCAGTACCAAAATCGGCCCTGGCCATCAAGATAGCCGATGTCGCCCATCCGGTGCCAGAAGGGAGGATGGAGCGTGGAGCAGGGAGCAGGGAACCGACCTTCCTCCCCGCTCCGGGAATCCGCAATTTTTGAGGCACCATTCTCTTCGAGGCAAGTGACATAGCTTGGCGAAGCCTGTGAGCCACGGACGATCAATTCGCCGATTTCACCAGTTGGCATTTCTTCCGCTTCGTCGATCGTAGCGATCGGTTTGTCCGTAATGCGGATCACGCGCCAGTCAATCGACTCGAACTTCCGTCCCACGCACACTCCAGCGCCGCAATCCGTCTTTTCCACCGTTTCGCTCAAAATCTCAGCCGCTTCGATCGTGGCGACGGGCAGGCATTCGGTCGCACCGTAAGGCGTGTGCATCTTTGCTCCCTCAGCGACTCCTTCCAACGTTTGCCGCAGCACATGGGCTGGCACCGGAGCGCCACAGGAAAACACCTGACGCAGCGACGGGATCCGCTTGCCCGTTGCCACGAAATGACGTCCCACCACGCCCCACACGGCCGGCGAGGCGAACGCCTGGGTCACTTGCCAATCATTGGCAGCCGCGAGCAGCTTCCGCGGATCGGCCGATGCCGGCCGCGAAAAGTCCATCTCGGGAAATACCGTCGTCACACCCATTGCCGAGTTGAACAGGGCAAAGAGCGGAAAACATGCCAAATCGACGCCGCCCGGCTTGATGTCGTACTTCGATTGAATTTCGCTCACCTGGGTGTCAAACATCCGGTGCGTGTACAGCACCCCCTTCGGCATGCCAGTGCTGCCGGAGGTAAAGATCATTGCAGCCGGATCGGCGGCCTGTGTCGGGTGGGCACCGCCCACGTGTTGTACGGGGCTATTGGTGGGCGATCCATTCGCTACGGATTCGCCGCGGGCGCGCAATTCATCGAGCGTCAGCCCGCCCCAGAACCACCGTCGACCGACCGTGACGTTCCACTTGGCACGCGGGAACTTGTGCCGCAACGCCAGGCGAGCCACCTGGGCCACGCCGACCGCCACAAAGCCTTCTGGCTCGACGGCGTTCAGGCAGCGGACCAGGTTCTTCCGGCCAAGCCCAGGATCGACCAGAATCATTACCACGCCGGCGCGCAGTAGCGCAAAAACAAGGGTTACAAATTCAATACCAGGCCGCACCAAGAGCGCCAACCGTGTTCCGGGCCGTACTCCCCAAGCTGCCAGCCCACGGGCAATCCGCGTCGCATCGGCATCCAGTTCCGCAAAGGTAATCGTGGCGTACAAACAACCCGACTTGCCTCGGCTCTCGGCCGGGTAAGTTGGTGAAACGCGTTGGTTGCAAGCGACGGCAATGGCGTCGGGAAATCTGGCCGCACTGGCCGTGAGCCGATCGGCGACATTTAGCCGCTTAGATGGTCGGTTAGGCTTCAGGTTCATGCACTTGTTCGGCAGTCATTGAACTATGCCGCTGGAATTGGCCCGGCTGCCACCAATTTCTTTCTCGTCGGATTGACTGTCAGGTTTAGTCCCTCCAAAGTTCTTGCACCCAAAAGAGCGAGATCACCCTTTTCCGCGAATACAACCTCATCGATTGTGAAGTATTTATCCACGCGGATTATCGCGAAACCGATGCTACGCGTAACAATCGTGCCGTTTGCCATCACGAAGGAAATATCCTTCTTCTCTCGCTTGACCCCAATTTTGTCTAAGACGTTCTCCGGGAGCCATGTATGTTCACTTCCGGTATCGACGAGAAGTTTGGCGATGCGGACTGACTTCTTTCTGTCCGTATGGTTTTCAATCAAGGCCCCAACATGAAATGTGCCCATAACCGCCTACTTCCGTTTATCCGTTTCTTCTCTTCAAGCCGAACGACCAAGCTCACCTGCCGGGGCGGCCGGTGAGACGTTGAACCCCGGAACGCCGACATGCCGCCGCGGTCAGGTGCAGCGGCTGGTTATGCGGAGTCACTCAATGTCGAGCCACTGCGTGAAGTCGCGTCGTGGGATGGGACTATCCATCCATGACGTATCTGGCTCGGGTAGGCGGAACGCCTCACGAACGATCAACCAACCCCGGGCTAAGTTGATCGAGCTTGTAGTACCCTTCCGCGTTATCCATTCAAAACGCCGCCGTTCCTCGCACTTGAGGGCGACTTGGAGTGCAATGCGGACATCCTGGGCCACATAATCGAGGACGTCCCGGTAGCGCCCCTGCGCCCAAAGTTGCGGAGCCAGCAAACCCGACATACCAGGTGGTTTTCCCGGGATTGCAAGGGCTTGAGCTGCCTTGTCGAGCGCCACTGGAAAACCGCGATCACAGAAAACGTGAAACATCATATCGACGTGGTTCAGGGCCAACTCCTTGCATTCATCCCGAGTTGCTGACTCTTCCGCGAGAATGTCAAAGTCGAAGCCGAGGCCATTCCAGGTCAGTACCGTGTAGCCGTTCGCAACGTATCTGAGCAGTTCCTGCACGAGCCGTCGTGCCTCCGCTTTCGACATTCGCTCTGTCGGGTCCCCGTTGGCGTTCTTGCCGTGCCAGAGGATCGGCTTCTTGGCGTCAACTGGGAAGGCTGCAGCGCAGGAGATACCCAACGGACGATGGGGCTTCCAATTGAAATCCTCACCAGGAACATCTTTGGAGGTTTCGAGATCAAACGCCAAGTACTTTCGTGGCACGGCATGGCCTCCCTTCCGCATAACAGGTATTCGACCTCCGAGGTGCGGTAAATCATTACCGCACTTTTACGGTCGAGTATGGATCAGTCAATGAAATTTGTCTTACTGCATCATACATTTGCGACGGATCGCCGGTCAATTCGCCATGCTATACCGCACCCGATGTCCGTGCTATGCCGCAGTTCCCGCCTCGGCCAGTTTACGCGTGGAAATCTTCACCCACTTCCGCCAATTCAGGTGAGCCACGGTTTCTCGAGGGGCAGGAAAGGTCTGCCCCGTGGCACCTTTCTTGCCCCGATGCGGATCAGTTCGGGCGTCAGGTGCTCGAATTGCCGGCTGTAAGAGACAAACGCCTCAGCGGTTCGGCGACCAGCGCGGAGGCACGACGGCGCGTGCAGGCACTGCTCAGATACGTGGCGACCGGCTACACGGTACTGACCTGGCATGGCCTCGGCATCGACTTTGACATTCTCGCGGACGAGTCAGCAACTCGGGATGAATGCAAGGAGTTGGACCTGA
>JAKEGR010000405.1 GCA_022615465.1 Planctomycetota bacterium
CGCCGCTCAAACTCCGCCAGCACCGCCGCCTTCACCGCCGGTTTGTCCAGACACCAGCTTGGGCCAACAAAATAGTCGGGCGGGGCATCGCCGCTGATACGGTCGACGATCATCGTGGGGGGCAGAAGCTCGATGAAATCGACGAGCGTGCAGACGTACTCGGCCCGTTCCATCAGCCGCACTTCGCCGCGGGCTGCCTGATCGGCCAGCGGCGTGTTCTTCACACAGTAGAGATTGTGAATCTTTACAGCATCGATGCCGAGCCGGCCCAGCTCGCGGGCATTGGCCAGCATGTCGCCGTGCGTTTCGCCGGGCAGGCCGAGGATTACGTGCGCGCCGATTTCGAATCCGCGATCGCGGCTTCGGGCAACCGCGTCGATCATCGCGTCATGATGATGCCCGCGATTCATCCAATCGAGCGACCGATCGTGCATCGTCTGCATGCCGTACTCGACCGACACGTAGGGCGGTTTCTCAGAAACCGCTGCTTCCGAGTCTCGGAGAGGCTCGTCCATGTGGCGCGGCCGGGCTGCCAACTCTTCGAGCAGATCAAGCACACCATCCGGTACGCAGTCGGGCCTTGTACCGATTACCAGGCCGACGACTTGGGGGTGGGCAATCGCTTCTTCATATACCGTTCGCAGGCGATCAACCGGGGCATAAGTATTGGTCGCAGGCTGAAAGTATGCCAGAAAGTCGCGACACTTGCGGTAGCGGAGCCGCATGCGGGCAATCCCCTGATCGATCTGCCCGCGAATGTCGGTCCGCGGTAGCCGTCGGCTAGGGCTGAAGCTCCGATTGTCACAAAACGTGCAGCCTCCCGTGGCAACCGTGCCGTCCACGTTTGGGCAGGTGAATCCGGCATCCACGCTGACCTTTTGTACACGACGGCCGAATCGCTGCCGGAGGTAATAATTGCATGCGAAATACGGCAGCTCGTCCTTGCGCCATGACAGTCGAGAATCATCCAATGCAGGTCGTTTGGTTGACGCCAAGGGAATGGTTACGTACAGTAAGTAGAGTAGTCAGTAGTCCTATCAGCCCGTGCCCACTCCTGGCTTTCTAAAAGAGTACCAAGCAAGGAGGGGGCCTTTTCGTAAGCATCTGGGTCTCTTACAGGCATCATAGGTACCTCATTCTCTCACATGCAAGAGAGCGGCATTATGTACGGCGAACTCATACCGCTGGGAGGCGGGGATCCGGTCCCGCTGTTGAAAAAGGCAATCCTGGTCGGCCGGCGAGAAAGCTGCGATATTGTCCTGCGATTCGCCAACGTCTCCGCCCACCATTGTCAGTTATCGGTTGAGAACGGCTATTGGTACGCCCGAGACCTCCAGAGTCGTAATGGCATCAAAATCAACGATGTGCGGGTGTCGGAGCAACGTCGGCTCGACCCGGGCGACATTCTGGCGATTGCCAAGCACCGCTACCGCGTTGTCTACGAGCCGGCCGAATTGGGAGCGGTTGGCCCGCCGCCGGCCGATGGTGTTTCACAGGACGTCCTGAGCAAATCGCTGCTCCAGCGCGCAGGGTTGGAACAGCATCCGATCGGACGGGAAGTGGATGCTCGCCGCAGGTACGACCCAACCAACATGGAGAAAGGCCAGATCAAATTGCCGGATGATGCGTTATGACGCTTCTGCCGACCTTTGGTGAGACTGTGGGTGGGGTCGAGTTTTACGAAACCTGCCAAGGATGCCTCTGTTGGCCCGTTGTCCAAGTTCGACGATTCTTCAAATCGTACTACACACCCCTCCTCCTCCATGTCAAGCAACAAGCGTAAGGTTCGAGCGGATTTCCGAAAAAACCGCGAGGCGCGCCCACGCGACAAACGCAGCTTGCGCCAACTTGACGACGAGGCAACCGCGGATTTGTCGTTGGGTGAACGCGTGAGCGGCAAAGGAGACATTACTCGCCGGCGTACGGTAACCGGCGCCGAAGTCCTTGATGACGACTCAGGGACTCATGTGCTGCCCGATGCCGACCGTTCGGTTTGCCGGTTAGGACGTGTTCTGCGGGTCCAGGGATTGCACAGTTCGGTGCGGGATAAAAGCGGCGCGACGTTTTCTTGCGCCACGCGACGGTTGTTGAAGACCCTGCAAACCGACCAGCGGCACGTCGTCGCGGCCGGTGATGTCGTCTGGTTTCGACCGGAGGGCGCGAACGAGGGGATCATTGAGTGTGTCGAACCGCGTCGCGGTGTCGTGAGTCGTTCCAGCCGAGGCCGGCAACACGTCCTTGTGGCGAATGTCGATCAGGTAATCATCGTCACCAGCGCGGCGGAGCCGAGACTGAAGCCCAATCTCATCGACCGCTTGCTCGTGACCGCCGAGAAAACGC
The DNA here is from genome assembly GCA_022615465.1 of Planctomycetota bacterium. Classification (GTDB taxonomy): domain Bacteria; phylum Planctomycetota; class Planctomycetia; order Pirellulales; family Lacipirellulaceae; genus JAKEGR01. The sequence goes on from JAKEGR010000405.1 coordinate 2,341, forward strand.
GAATTCGGCCGGTCCTCTGCATCAACAAGATCGACCTCGTGGAACCGGCCGATCTCCTTCCGTTGGCCGGCGTGTACGCTCAACTAGGGTATGAAGTGCTGCTCACATCGGCGACGACCAGCATTGGCTTGAATCGCTTGCGCGATTGCTTGACGGGAAAGGAGAGCGTCGTCACGGGCCAAAGCGGCGTCGGCAAGTCCTCGCTGCTGAACGTCATCGAGCCAGGCCTGGACCGCCGTGTGCAAGCCGTCAGCAACGAGACTGAAAAAGGCCGCCACACAACGTCCACGGCCGAACTAATCCCACTGTCTTTTGGGGGCTACGTCGTCGACACGCCGGGCATCCGCCAGTTTCAACTTTGGAATATCATCCCCGAAGAGGTGGCAAGCTACTTTCGCGAATTACGGCCGTACGTGAGTAATTGCCGCTTTCCCGATTGCACACACACCCATGAAGCCGATTGTGCGGTGAAGGACGCAGTGGCCGACGGCTGGATCGACGCCCGCCGATACGAAAGCTATGTACAAATCCGCGAAGGCGACGCAAATTAGCACTACGTCAAATAGAAATCATGGATTGGCCGATTGGCCCTGCAAAGCTTCTGGAGAGCGTTGACCCCCGCCGGCAGCATTTTTATAATCTGGGATTCTGTCCTGTTGCCGTTTGGTCTCTCTTGATGGGCGAACCTCCATCACAACGACGGCATC
>JAKEGR010000406.1 GCA_022615465.1 Planctomycetota bacterium
ACGTCCATTTTCCGCCAATCCGTGCCGCGGCCGACGAGCTGGCCGTTGACGTACAGATCGTATTGATTGTCGGCGGCGACATGGACCTGGCCGAACTCGGTTGGGCCGAGAGTGAATGTTTTCCGGAAGTAGCAGTCGCCTACCGGAACATTGTCCTTTTCGTGGGCCGGGGACCAGATCCAGTTGGCGCCGATAAGCTTCAGGAACTCGGCGCGGGTGGCGGCGTCGGCATGTTCAAAGGGAACCGGTTTCGTCGCTTGCTGTGTTGCCGTTTTGGTTGAGCGGGGCGTTGTGGAGCGGCGCGGCGCTTGGGAAGTGCGCGTGCCGGGGCGCGGTCGGGTGGTGGTCGTTTGAGCGGAGGCTGACCAGGCTTGCCACCCAGCCAGGGTGCAGAGCATCACGATCACCAACTTCAGGGCGGATCGCTGCATGAATGCCTCGTGAATCTGGAGGAGGGGCGGAAAGGGCTGGAGAATCCAGGGGGCAGGAGCTTAGCAAGCGCGAGGCAACTTGGGCAGCCCAGGATCGCGATCGAGCGGCGCTGCTAGCAATGCGACGGACCAGGCTGGGCAGAAGGCGGTGGTTCACTTTGGCGTCTTGTCATACCGCTCGCGTTTAGTATCAATTCAGGCCGCGAGCGGTATATGTCTTTATGCAGGGCCACGTGCGATGTCCCCAATCATCGTTCGCAGGGTTTCGATCAGGCGGGGCACGTCGTCGCGGCAGATATTGAACAACTCCTCGGTATCCACGTCAAAATAGCCGTGTGCCATCACGTCCCGCACGCCAATCGCCCCGCGCCAATCAATGGGGTAGCCGCTGAATAGTTTGCCTTCTGTTTGCCGGTCGATCTTCTTGAACTCCTCGCCGGCGGCGATCAGGATCATGCAGATGGCGTCCATGCGGTCAATGCCGCCCTCGCTCGCGCGAAAGTCTTCTGGATGTGACATGCCCTGGAACCGGCGGGGGATACGCTCCAGCGCTTCCAGGACGGTTTCCAGCCTTTCGACCAGTAATTCCCGGTCATACATAGACGGCTTCCTTTTGAATGCGGGCTTTCAGCCGGGGATTCATCATACGCCGCAGACGCACGACATCGACGGGACGGCCCAGCCACTCCACCAGATCCTGTCGCATGCTGGACGTGCGAAACAGGTTCGGCGATTCGGACTCGAAAACGATATCCACGTCGCTCTCCGCAGTGGCTTCGTTACGCGCGTAGGAGCCGAAGTAGCCCAAGGCCAGCAGGTGATATTCCGCCCCGCGCTGTTCCTTAAACTCGCGCAACCTGGTACGCAAGCGATCTGGCGTCAGGGTTTCTCCGCTCATACCCTTACCTACACAATGGTCATCGTGTCATACCCGAAGATGTCCACCACCTTCACGGCGTTGTTCAGTCAGTCGTGGCATGAATCTTCTCTTTTCACGATGTTCTACTTAACGCGGCCGTTGGCCGCAACTTGGGCAGCCCAGGATCGCGGCCGAGCGGCGCTGCTAGCTGGCCGTTGAAAACGTGGACTGGCTCGCGGAGCGATCGACGAATCGCTTCGGTTGGGCGCGGTCGCGAGCGTGCCTTCCCCCTTTTCAAGCGTGATCGTCGTTGACGCGATGTAAACCATTCTGTAGCTTAGTTTTCCGTCAGCGGCCCTCACCCTCTCCCGACCAACCTTCGGTCGGCGCCCGGCGAGGGGATGGCCCAGAACTTTCCGCGGGACTGGCTGGAAAGCTGGACGAGTGCGTGCCTGCCTCGGCGAGAAAGGCTCTTTTATGAAATTATCTGGTCGAAGTGAATCGCTGTGGCTGCTCGCACTCGTCGCCGTGATTGGGTGTGGTTCGGCCAAGGACGTGGCCACCGAGACCAAGGCGAAACGTGGCGGCGGCGAAGCTAGCAAAGCGACGGACCAGGCAGGGCAGGAAGGGGGTGGTTCCGCGAACGAGCCGGCGGCTGCCAAGCCGTTCAAGCTGGGCGACCTGCTCGAGCCGTTCGATCCGCCGTCGCTGGAGGAGATCAACAAGACGGCCGAGTGGATGGATCGACCCGTGCAGGATGGCAAGGAGGTCTTGCGGAAGAAACAGCAAGCGGCAGGCCCACCGCCGGTAACGGTTCAAGAGGCGCTCGCACTGCGGAACGACTCGCCGGAGGCGAACGAGAAGATCGTGACGACGTTGGGGCGACTGGCCCCCGCGGACGGTTCGGGCGTCGAGAACGACGCGACCTGGGTGCGGCACGTATCTGGTGATTTGAAGAGCACCAATCCGCTGCTGATTAGCAGCGTGACCGAGTTTGAGTATCAGGCATTAACGAGTGTCGGCTATCTTGCGTACGACCAGGACTTGAATTACTACGCGCCGTCCGACTCGGTTGTTTCGTGGCAAACCAGCAAGGATGGTCTTTTGAACAAGATCGTCTTGCGAGACGATCTGACCTGGTCCGACGGCAAGCCGATCACGGCACACGACGTCCAATTCTCGTTTCAAGTGATCATGAGCGACGCGGTGATCATTCCGGCCGTTCGTCAGGGTGTGGATCAATTGAGATGGGTCGAAGCGTACGACGATCGCACGATCGTTTTTTTTCACAAAGCGGCCCTGGCAACGAACACAACGAACATGTCGTTCCCGATGATTCCGAAACACGTGTACGAGCATTCGTTGGCGGAAGACCCGACGATGATGCGGAGCGCGTACCACTCCGAGTTGGAAGATCGGCCGGTGGTGGGGGGGCCGTATGAGCTGTTCAAGCGGGTGCGGAACCAGGAATTCGTGGTTCGTCGCCGCGAGGGCTATTACCAGCACGAAGGTCGCGAGGTGCGCGCGAAACCCTATTTTTCGGAAATTCGCGTGAAGGCGATTGAAGACGTGAACACGGCGCTGTTGGCGTTGAAGGCGGGCCAAATCGAGGAGATGACCTTGCGGCCGGAGCAGTGGATCAGCCAGACCGACGGCGAGGACTTCTACGCACGGAACACCAAGGTGACGGCCCTGGAATGGACGTCCTTCGACTTCGTTTGGAAT
>JAKEGR010000006.1 GCA_022615465.1 Planctomycetota bacterium
GCGGACGATCTGTACGACCTGCATCTGGCGACGCTCCGAAAGGAAGGGTGGATGTGATGGCCCGTAATTTTAGGGAACTGGAAGGCAAGATGCGGCCCGAGTCGCTGGCCCGCGCGAAAACTCGGAGTCGCGAGATGCTGGCCGAGATGCTGCTGGCCGAGTTGCGCAAGTCGACCGGCCTGTCCCAGGTGGAACTGGCTGCCTCCCTCGGGATCAAACAGCCGACATTGTCGCGGATCGAGTCGCAAGGCGACATGCAAATCAGCACACTGCGCCGGGTGATCGAAGCGCTCGGCGGTAAGCTGGAGATCATTGCCCATTTGCCGACCGGCGATGTCCGCTTGAGTCAGTTCCAGGAGGCCAGTTAGCCCCCTCGGCTGGGCAAGGCTCTCCATCAACGAAGGGCGCTCACTCCAATTGCTTCAGGGCTTCACGGAGCAGGTCGAACATTTGTGGCGAGTGCTCCTCCAGCATCACTCGCATGTCGGGTGTAAGCCGGCTGTTCTCGTTGCGCGCTCGCTGGAAATCATTCAGCCTGGCATACGTCACGATCAGCCCCGCGATGCCGAACCCTTGAAACTCCGCATCGGTCTCCCCGAGATTGGACAAATCACGCAACGGCTTGATCGCTTTCTGGTACTCTCCCGTGCGGAGCAAGTAGCATAAGACCAGCCCCTGTTTCGCCAATCGATGCTGATAGTCGTTCTCCTCCTCGGGAAAATTGTCGATGACGGCCTGCCACGCCGTCTCCGTGTCGACCATCTTGGCATGGTAAAGCTGCGCGGACACCGTGTCGCGCTTTGCGGGACCGTACCGCGCCCCCGCCAACAGCGATGGCGGCCGAGTCCAGGCGGCTAGTGCCGCGCCGAGAACAGCACACCCTAGCACGGCTGCCACCGTTCGCCTGGCCGACCACGGACGCGGCTGCACTAGCGCACATGTCTTCATCACGTTCTCGAGCCGGGCCGTTACCGCCGCACGATCGTCGGCCGATTGGATGATTGCCGACAGCGACAGGTCGCTCCGCTGCGAGGCCCAACCTTGCTGCGTTCCTTCTTCCGCCAACGCGTGCAACTCGCGCAATAGCGCCAAGGGATCGTCGTACCGCTCCGCCGGTTTCTTGGCCAGCATCCGATCGATGGTCGCGGCAAGCCGCTTCGGCACATGGGGACACCGCTGGCCAAGTGGCGGGGCGGGCTGATTCAAATGCTGCACCGCCACCGCCAGCGGCGTATCTCCAACAAACGGCGGTTGGCCCGCCAGCATGTGATACGCGGTAACGCCCAGCGAGTAGATGTCGCTCCGCGAATCCAACTCGCGGCCCTCGATCTGTTCGGGGCTCATGTAAAGCGGCGTGCCCATCGTGACGCCGATCTGCGTGAGGTTCGCGGCCGCCCCGTCGCGCAGCGCCCGGGCGAGGCCGAAATCGGCCACTTTCACCTCGCCGCTGCGGGCCAGCATGATGTTCTCGGGCTTGATGTCGCGATGGACGATGCCCGCGCTGGCCGCTTTCGACAGCGCGGCCGCCGTCTGCCGCAGGATATCGAGCGCCATCGCCGGCTCGATCGAGCCGCGGCTCTGAATCACTTCACCCAGATTGCGACCTTCGACGTATTCCTGGGCAATGTAGTAAACCCCGTCTGCTTCCCCGACTTCGTAGATTTGCACGATACCGCCATGCACCAACGCGGCTGCCGATCGGGCCTCGTGATGAAACCGCCGAACGGAATTCGGATCACGCGCCAGTTCGGCGCTGAGTACCTTCAGCGCCACTTGCCGACCCAGCGAGAGCTGCTGGGCCAGGTAGACCTCGGCCATCGCCCCGCGGCCAAGCCGCCGCAACACGTAAAAATCATTCAGCTTCTTGCTTACCAAATCGGCCACGGCCATGCTCCCAACCCGGTGAGATCAGTCATTTACATTGTGTGCTGGCAAGTAATACGCGACTAGTCGTCCGGCACACAGATTCAAGGAGCAGCAGTGCGATTCAGTTGGACCTTTTCCAGCACTTCCGCCGCGGCTTCCGAACGATTGAGCACATAGAAATGGATGCCCGGCGCGCCGGCATCGAGCAGGGATTGCGTTTGCCGCACGGCGAATTCGACCCCGATGGCAAACTGCGCGTCGGCATCGTCGCCGGCCGCTTCCAGTCGCCGTACGAAATCCATGGGCAGCTTTGCCCCACACAGCGACGTGATCCGCCGGATCTGGGCGAAATTCGTCACCGGCAGCAGGCCCGGCACAACGGGCACGCGGATGCCCAATGCAACGCAGCGGTCGCGGAATCGGAAAAAATCGGCATTGTTGTAAAACAATTGCGTGATGACTACGTCCGCCCCGGCGTCCACCTTCCGCTTCAGATGCGCCAGGTCCACCTCCATGCTCGGCGCTTCGACATGTTTTTCCGGATAGCCGGCCACGGCAATTCCACAATCCATAAATTCCTGGCGAATCAACGACACCAACTCGTTGGCATGTCGCAAGCCGCCCTCAACCGGTCGGAATGCCGTGTCGCCCTGGGACGGATCGCCGCGCAGGGCAACGACATTCATCACTCCCTGCGCGCTTGCCTGCCGCAAAAACGCGCGAAGCTGATCGACCGTCCGGCCAACGCAGGTGAGGTGCGTCGCCACGGGCAGCCGAAACTCGCGCCCCA
>JAKEGR010000407.1 GCA_022615465.1 Planctomycetota bacterium
ACGGCGACCCACCGGCCAGCAGTATTCCAGTTCTACTTCCTGGGTTTCACGACTTTGATCGTGTCGCTTCCCTCGAATTCCTCGCCGTCCTTTGTTTCCCCCGTGAGCGTCACGACCACCTCAGTTCCGACCTTGGACTTGAGCATGTCCTTGACATCATCCAGATTGAACTTCGCCACGTAGTTCCCCTGGTTGTCGGCCTTCCAACTCTGGATGGTGAGGCCGTCCAGCGCCACGCTCCAGCCATCGACGGCACCGTAAGCGATGTCGGTGTGGACGGTCACGACCTGTCCCTGCGAATCCAAGGAGACCACGCTCGGCGCAACTTCGATTGTGATCTCAAAAGCCGCCAGATTGCTGGCGACGGCCATTGTGGCGGCGGCAGCAACGAGGGCAACAAGGGATCTCTTCATGGTACTTTCCTCTGAAAAAGGGTGGTGAGAAGACGGCGGGCGGACCTCATTTGTTCCGCCTAAATCCTATGACGACACTTTTGCATCGGCCTTCCGTATGATCGTGACCAGTTGCCTGACGGCCCGCTGGTAATCATCCAAGGTCGCAATCCACTTGCGTAAACACTCTCTGCCGGAATTGGTCAGTTCGTAGATTCGTTTGCGCGGCCCAAGTTCGGATTCGGCCACGCAGTGCGTAACCAACCCTTGCTCCTCCAGCGTGTTCAGGATGCTTCCCGTGAAGTTTACTTTTCGGATAGAACTTCCATCCGAGGAACAGAATGGTTGATCGGCACCTCGGCGAAACCATTGGCGACAAACAGGTTCACGACTTCAGCGTGAGCCTGGATCAGTTTGGCAACGTAGGGATCGGCTGATCTTTCCACCACCCGCACGCCCTTCTTGGTCGGCTCCACCTTCATCGTGATATTCTGGGCGTTGGCGAACACGGCCGCAAACAGCGGATCACGCATGTGGATTGGTCGTCCCTCATTGATCCGCCGGTGCATCGACTCGACGTGCCGCTGGATGGTAGCGGCCACCTCGGGATCATCGGATTCCGTCACTGTCTCGACCCCATCTGCGATCTTCCTGACCTTTCGCTGGATGGCATCCCTGTGGCCCAGCAGGTAATGGAACATGTCTCGGTCTTGCCCGAAGCTGGGATCGTTCCATGGCCCGCCTCCACCTCGTGCTCCTCGCCAACCGAACCCTCGGCCAGGGCAAGGGGCGGGCTGCGCTGCCCGCTGGACTTGCTGAAGCTCGTTGGTGAGATTGTCGATCTTGGGCTGATCGGGCTTCTCGGCTGCCTTGGCTTCGATCAGGTCGGCCATCAGGCGGTGGTACTTCGCTTGATCTTGAGCGGTATCTCGACTGGCTGCCCGGCCTCGTTCCATCCCAGCTTGCGGTCCACGGCGACCGCCACCTCCCGCCCCCGCCCATTCAGGACGAAGGCTCTGGTCACGAATCGCAATGGTCTTGTTGCCGAACGTCAGAGTTTGGGCAACGTAGTGTCCTTCCGGCAACTTATCCGTGCGGAAAGCCGTCACCTCCACCTTCTTTCCCACCATTAGTTGTTTGGCCGTTTCGGCGACCGCATCTGCCCAGCCCAAGTGGATGTTGAGCCTTCCACCTTTTTGTGTTTCCAACAGGAGATGGGTGCCGACCACGCCGCCGCCAGTCGTCTTCTCACACGGCTGGGTTTCGACCGCCACAACCGTGCCCGAGAAGGTCTCCAGCTTCGGCTTTGCGCTTTGCCGTGCCACGCCGGTTGGATCTCCCATTCCTTTTTGTCCGTAGACGAGCGGCGTCAGAGTGCCCGCCAGCAGTGCCACAATGGTCAGGGAAACCGATTTCATCTTCATGGCACGAATCTCTTTTTCACGACTGAGCACGTGGGGGGGATCGGCCCACCGTGCAAAATGTTCACAGGACAGGAAGGCGTCTTGACACTTTCCTGCACACTCGCATTACCCGTCCGTCCTGCCCCACTTCAGTCTTCGCAGGCGTTTGCCCGATTTTTCCAGGCATTTCTCCACATAAGACGAGTCGCATCCACTTGCCGCCATCGGTTCTGATGCAATTGGTGTACCGTTCGGTATTCCTGTTGCCGGACGTAGATACTATGGTTGAGGCCAACGGCATCACGACCCCACGGAAGCCACGGCAGAGGGGAAGGCCCTGACACACGGGAGCACAAGCCGGGAGAAAGGCGGAAAAAGGAGCTGGAGAAAGGTATGGGCGGCAGGTGGGGCAAGCGGCTACCGATCGACGAGAAAGGCTACAGCGGTCTCGTCGAAGTAATCTTCGACAGGTTTTGGAAGAACTCCCAAATGGCGTCGGTGGCCTTGAACTTGTCGGATGCTTTCCCAACCAGTGACTCCGGCAACTGGTTCCTGCCGCCCGGCCACACGTGGCCGTGGTCTTTGATGACGGTGAAGCGAACTTCGGTGCCGTCGCGGCCTCCGCTGTAGATCACGGTCGTGACACCCGGCGATGCCGGCGCTGGTTTCGGCTCGGCCTGACATTCCAGAAGGCGAGCCCAAGTGATGACGTGCTCGCGCGCCGCCGGCTTCGGCTGCGATGCCATGTCCCGCGAGGCGGCCCCCGTGGCAAACTTCGGCACGCCTCCCTCGAACGGATTGAGTGGGTCGGCATCGCCCGTGATGTAATAGAGCGAGACAGGACGGTCGAGTCTTGGCTGCTTGATCCAGAGCGCTCCGGCGAAGGGCGCGATGGCCGCGATGCGTGCGGACAATTCGATGCCGACGCGAAACGTCATCGAAGCGCCATTGGAAAAACCGGTGGCGTAGATGCGCCGACGGTCCACGTTGAATCGCGCGATGAGGTCATCAATCATTGCGCTGATGAAGGCCACGTCGGGAATGTTCTTCTGGCCAGCGTGGAAGCGACCCGAGCCGTCGTTCCAAATCTGGCCGTTGCTGCTGAAGCGAATGGGCTTTGTCGGGTCCGGTGGTGTGGCGTTGGGAAACACGGCCAGAAACCCTTCCGTGTCGGCTTTTTGCGCCCAACCGGTTTCACGCATCGCTCCGCGGGCAGTGCCGCTACCGCCGTGAAACATGATGACAACTGGAACCGGATTCTTGCTGTCGTATTTCGGCGGCACGTGGACGATGTAGTGACGATCGAGTCCGCCGACTTTGAGCGTCAACGAATGGTCGCCCGGTCCAAGACGTTGTGCGGCTGGCGTGGGCTCGCCGCTGCTTTCAGCGCCGGCCACAGGCCCGGCCATGACGGTTGTGACGGCAAGCCAGAGGCCCGCGACGGTATTCCATGAGCTGGATTTGGTCATTTGTGCTCAATCCTCGGGGTTCCGCTGCTGAACCTGGGCGGTTCGTTGGACTTCAGATACTCAAGCGGTTCCTGTTTCTCTTTCAAATAGGCATCCCAGAAGGCGAGCGTGCGGGTTTGCACACACCGAGCCAGATCGCCGGGGGACGGCTGTTTGCCCACCAAGCCGCCGTAGGTCGCATCAAGTCCTTCGACGAAGACGAGATACTTGCTGCCGGGCGGGGCGAATTGAAACGGTTCGGTGCGCCAGGCGGGATCGTTGCCGGTGCGGCGGCTGGCGTCGTTGGAGCCGGTCATCACGAGCATCGGCAGTTTCATGTCGGCCCACGACTGCTCGGTGAGTCCCTGGCCGCGGCCGGTCGGGGAGAGCATCAGCACGGCTTTGACGCGCGGGTCGGCGAACGTCTCCGCCTCTCCGTTGGGTCCAAAGACCTTCATCCCGGCAAGCAACCCCGCCGAGTGCGCGCCGATGTAGTGACCGCCGACGCCGATCCGGTCGCGGTCGAGTTGGCCACGGACTGCGGGCGCAGCACGCTCGATCTCGGGCAGTGAATCGAGGAGGAAACGCAAATCGAGGGCGCGGTCGCGCCAACCTTGAAGCGCCTTGGGGCCGCGCTCGCCGCCAACTGCGGGCGAATC
>JAKEGR010000408.1 GCA_022615465.1 Planctomycetota bacterium
AGGAAGTGAAAGTCGCGCTCGCTAAGATCGCCACAACGCGGCAAGAAATGGACCGCTCCACGCGCCATGGAGTGGCGTTTGAAGACGCCGTCTTCGAATTCCTCGCCTGCGAAGCCCAGCACGCCGGCGATCTGGCCAGCCCCACCGGCAACAAGGTGGGACGCATCAAGAACTGCAAAGTGGGCGATTGCGTCGTCGAACTGGGGCCTGACAGTGCTGCGCCCGGCGTCTTGATTGCCGTCGAGGCGAAAGAAGAGGCCGGCTACTCACTCGCCCAGGCTCGTGAAGAAATCGACCTGGCCCGCAAGAATCGCGATGCCGCCTGGGGCCTGTTCGTGTTTTCCAGGAAAACAGCGCCCGCCAGTTTGCAACCGTTTCAGCCGTTTGGCAACGATATTTTCGTCATCTGGGACGTCGAAGACCCTTCCACGGACGTATTTCTCAAAGCCGGTATCATCACCGCCCGCGCATTGTGCTTTCGTGCGACCCGGCAATCGACCGCCCAGCAAGTCGATTTCGACGCCATCGACAAAGCAATTCTTGAAATCGAGAAGCGCGCTGGCAATCTCGAGGAGATCCGTAAATCGGCGGAGACGATCCACTCGTCGAGTACGAAAATACTCGAACGCATCCGCATCGACCGCGAAGCGCTCGACAAGCAGGTCGCCGTGCTCCGCGAGCGCATTGGCGATTTGAAAACGAATCTACAGGAAGAACAATCGCCGTGATGCAACGATTCGTCGACGCTACACCAGCGTCGCCGCCAGCGCCCAATTGGTTTCTTCGTGAGCGGCACGGATGAGCGAAGCGTCGATCGTTCGCTCTCCCGTCGCGGCGCCAGCCAGCAACGCAAAATCAGCCAGCCGCGCCACGCGCCGCGGCACGCCGCCGCTCAGTTCGTGCAACTGGCTGAGTGCCTCGCGTTCGAACAGTGGCTCCATGCAACCAGCATCCACGAGCGCGGTCTGCACATAGCCCATCGTGTCTGCCTCCTCCCAAGGACCGAGATCGATCCGCAAATCGATATGTTCCCGGAGCGTTTCACTCCAGCGACGCGCCTGGCCCGGTTCGGCGACGAGCAGCAGAGTCCATTGCCCCGCCTGGGTTGGATCCAGCCGTGCCAGGCGAACAAGCTGCGTCAAGACATCGGGGCCAGCCTGGCCGGCGTCGTCCATGAGCAATAGGGTAGGCACCTGCTGCAACCTGTTCTCGCGGACACGATCGGCAATCAACCGCCACAAACGCAGCACGTCGGCATCGCTCCCTGGCGCGGCGCCAAGTCCGGCTGCTACTTGCCATAACAACTCGCGTGCCGTTACGCCAACCAACTCAACCTGCACGACATCCCGTCCATCCCGCGTCAAGTGCCGCGCTGCCACGCGCAGCAAGAGCGACTTCCCGACGCCCGGTTCGCCCAACAACACACCCAGCCGCCGTCGGGCGTCGACAAGATACTCGATCCGCGCCAACGCCTCGTTGTGCCCGGCCGTTGGATAAAACTGCGATGCACTCGGAATCGTTGGAAACGGCCAGCGGTCCAGGCCCCAGTGTTTCAGCGGTAATTGTCTGGACGTCATGTGCTTGATTGCTTTACAGGAACAGGATGATGGCAAACCAGGATAACGGCTCGCCCCCAGGACCGGGCGGCTTGCAACAGGCCAGGGGCGGTCGGAGGCCTATCGCTACGATCGTATTGTCGAAACATTTCACTAGCCGACTTGAACGGGACTAGTAGCACCGGCTAGGTTGGGTGGACAGGGCTATCGGCAAGACTCCTTGGGCGATAGCTGATAGCTGACAACTGGCAACCCATACCCATGTCCGATCGATTCTATTCCCAAGTGCCGATTGCGACCGAGCAGGTTACGCTCGACGGCTCGGAGGCCCACCACATGCTTCACGTGATGCGCGCCAAGATCGGTCAGCAGGTCACGCTGTTTGACGGCAGCGGTGCGGAATTCACGGCCGAGGCGGCCGCCCTGCACAGAACCACGATCCGCTTGCGGATTATCGACCGTCATCCGGTCGATCGCGAATTGCCGTTTCTATTATCGGTCGGCGTGGCGCTGCCCAAGGGCGATCGGCAGAAGTGGCTCGTCGAAAAACTCACGGAACTCGGTGTTGCCAGCCTGGTGCCGCTCGTCACCGAACGCGGTGCCGCGCAACCCACTGCCGCGGTACTCGGCCGATTGCGGCGTTCGGTGATTGAAGCCGCCAAGCAATGTGGCCGCAATCGCTTGATGCGAATCGAAGAGCCGCAAGCATGGGATATCTGGATCGCGACCGGCGACACGGAACACCGTTGCCGTCGGCTGCTCGCTCACCCTGGCGGCCGAACGCTCGTCGAACTGCCATTTCCCATGCTTGACACGCTCCTGGCGATTGGCCCTGAAGGCGGCTTCACAGACGCCGAAACGGCTGCCGCCATCGCGGCCGGCTGGCAAATCGTTGACCTCGGCCCACGAATACTCCGTGTCGAGACGGCCGCCGTCGCGATTTCCGCCGTCGCGATCGCGCTCTCCGCAACGAGCATTCGCCACGTTGACCACGGAGCGGCAGTTGCCGGCTCACAAGCCCGGCCGTAGACTGAAAGAAGAATGCCGGCCCGGTGCCCACCGCAACCACTGCCCCCTCCATGTCCATCGACGAACAAGAACTGTACCAGGAGCACATCCTCGACCACTACGAGGATCCGTTCCACCGTGGGCACTTGCCGATGGCAACGCACGCCCACGAGGACAACAACCCACTCTGCGGCGACGTGGTGCGGGTGGAGCTACAGCTTGACGACGCGGGGAACATCCGCGATTGCTATTTCTCCGGCGACGGGTGCGTGATCAGCCAGGCGTCCGCGTCGATGCTTCTGGAAGAGATGTACGGCAAGCGGGTCGACGAGGTAAAGCGTTTTTCGGCTGAAGACATGCTCCGCCTCTATGGAGCACGGCTGACCCCGAACCGGCAGAAGTGTTGCTTGCTCTCTTGGAAAGTGCTGCAATCAGCCGTTCACTCGCCAACCAATGGCGAGAATATGGAGCGGAAAGGTCCGAATTTGTGACCGCGATGGAACCACCCCTTCAGTCCCTTGAGCAGCCGATCGCAACCATCGATCCTACGAAGCTGCTACCCGCTGGGCTACGCGAGGATTTCCCGATCCTTGAACAAGCGGTGCATGACGGCCATCCGCTGGTGTTTCTCGACAATGCCGCCAGCACACAGCGGCCTCGGCAAGTGATTGAGGTTCTGCGCCGCGTCTACGAGCGCGATTATGCCAACGTCCACCGCGGCATCCACACCCTGAGCG
>JAKEGR010000409.1 GCA_022615465.1 Planctomycetota bacterium
GACCCTTCCACACGCCGCCGCCATGTTCTTCGATCAGCGTGCGAGCGGTGATGCCGAGCGGCAACTCGACGCAGCCCGGCTTGTGTACATGGCCGCTGATGCAGTAGAGCTTCGGCCCGTAGCTGCCCAGATCGCGCGGGTTGTTCGGATCGGGGGGGACACCGATGCCTCGGAACCAACTGGCGCCTCGTGCGAGGATGTGCGTGACGCAGCAGAGCGTTTCCACATTGTTCACAACGGTCGGCTTGCGAAATGCGCCTTCGACGGCCGGAAAGGGCGGCTTGATCCGCGGCCAGGCTCGCTTGCCTTCGAGGCTTTCGATAAGCCCCGTTTCCTCGCCACAAATGTACGCTCCCGCGCCGCGATGCAGGAAAATATCGAGCGAGAAGTCGCTCCCCTGGATATTCTTGCCAAGTAGCTTGCGCTGATAACATTCGTCGATGGCCTGCTGCAAGGTCCGGAAGCTTCGGCCGTATTCGTAGCGGAGATAGAGGTAAGCCGTGGCGGCCTGCGTCGCCCGGCAGGCGATCATGATCCCTTCGAGAAGTTGGTGCGGATCATGTTCCATGAGAACGCGATTGTTGAAGGTGCCCGGCTCGCTTTCGTCGGCATTGACGCACATGTAAATCGGGCCGGGATGATCCTTGGGCAGGAAGGTCCATTTCGTGCCGCAGGGGAAGCCGGCTCCACCGCGACCACGAAGGCCCGAGTCCTTCACCACCCGCGTGATTTCGGCCGGGGCCATGACGATCGCGGCGCGGAAGGCCTGGTAGCCGCCATCGGCTTCGTAGGTATCGATCGATTGGCTCCGCGGCTTGCCGACGCGCGCGAGCAGCACCGGTTCATACTCGGCCATTGGTATCCCCCGCATGTTCGATTTCGTCCAATAGCCGCAAGGTGCCGTCGAGCGTCATGTTCGGGTAGCAGTCGTCGTTGACAAGCACGCATGGCGCGCCCTCGCACATGCCGAGGCACTCGGCAAATTCAACGGTGAGTTTGCCATCGGGCGTCGTTTCCCCCGGTTTGATGCCGAACCGCTTGCAAATCTCGACAAGCAATTCTTCCCCGCCGCGGAGCATGCAACTGATGCTGCGGCAAACCCATAGCCGATGCTTGCCGAGGGGAAGTTGCTCATGGCGGAAGAAACCGTAGAAGCTGAGCGTATCTTCCACCTGAGCCGGGTTTAGTTCGAGAAGCTGGGCAATCTCCTCGACCGCCTGCCGCGGCACGCAGCGGACTGAGTCCTGCACCATGTGCAACGCCGGCAAGGTGACTGCTTGTTTGTGAGGGTAGCGGGGAAGCAACTCGACGATCTCACCGCGCATTTTGTCCGTGAGAATGCTCATCGATCCAACTCCGCGGCAATGATGTTGAGACTGCCCAGTACAACCACCACATCGCTGATTTGATGGCCGGCGATCAGATAGGGGAAAATGGCGAAGTGCAGAAACGACGGGGGCCGCGTCCGCGCGCGATAAGCTCGATTGGTTCCGTCGGATACGACATAAAAACCTAATTCGCCATTGGGCGACTCGGCCGCGCCATAGACCTCCTCGATAGGCGTCGGCACGCCGCGATTGGGCATCACGAGCTCAAAGTGATGAATCAATCCCTCGATGCTCTGATAGACCGCCATTTTATCGGGCAGGATCACCTTGCCGGCGATATCGGCATTCACCGGCCCGGCGGGGATGTTCTCCACCGCCTGCTCAATGATCTTCAGGCTCTCGATCATCTCGAGCATGCGGACCATGTAGCGGGCGTAGCAGTCGCCCGCCTGGCCGCAGATCACTTTGAAATCGAAGTCCGGGTAAGCCAAGTAAGGCTCGTCTTTGCGCAGATCGCGGACTACGCCGCTGGCGCGGGCGATCGGCCCGGTGCAACTGAGGTTGATCGCATCCGCTTTTGAGAGCACGCCAATTCCCTGGCATCGCTCGATGAAGATCCGGTTCCGATTCAACAGGCGGGCCACATCCGCATGGGTCCCCGGAAAGCCGCGGACGAACTCGCGAACCTTGTCGACCCATTCGAGCGAGACGTCGGCCATCACGCCGCCGACGCGCAGGTAGCTGGAGTGGAACCGCTGCCCGGATGCCAGTTCGCAGAGGTCGTAGATTTTTTCGCGCTGCGTGAAAAGATACAAGAACGCGGTGAGCGCGCCCACATCCAACACGCAGGCGCCGATGCAGAGCAAATGGTCCTGAATCCGCATCAGCTCGGCGAAAATCGTGCGGATGTACTTGCCCCGCGGAGTGAGTTCAATATCGAGCAGCTTTTCGACCGCCGCGAACCAGGAGACTTCATTCGCCACCGGCGAAACGTAATTCATCCGGTCGACGATCGTCACGTACTGGTTGAAATCAAGCTCCTCGCCCAGCTTCTCAAAACCGCTGTGCAGGTAGCCAATGTCCGGCACGGCGCGCAATACCTTTTCGCCCTCCAGCGTTAGCAGCAGGCGGAGCGTGGTGTGCGTGGCCGGGTGCTGCGGACCGAAGTTCAGCGTCCAGTGATACTCGCGTTGAGACGGATCCGAGGCAACAAGCGGCTCAACTTCAGTCAGCGGCATGGTGCGATCCTGTGGCTAACTTTCAGCGCGAGTGATGACAGGGAAATTATGCCGCTCGCCCCGCCCGCGAAGCGGATAATCCTTCCTCAGCGGGTGCGTCGTAAAAGCCTCGGGCATCAGGATGCGGCGCAAGTCGGGGTGACCCTCGAAGCGGATTCCAAACAGGTCAAACACCTCGCGTTCCATCCAGTCCGCACCCTTCCACAGTGAAAAGACGGATGGCAATTTCAACTCCGGCTCGTTGAGCATCGTCTTCACGTACAGTCGTTCGCCGCTCGCGGTGTTCAGTATCGCATAAATCACGCCGAAACGGTCGACCGCGTCGGGATAATATAAATAATCGACCGCCGACAGGTCCACCAGCATGTCGAAGCCGTGCCGCTCTTTCAGCGCCTTCAGCAGTTCCACCACACGCGCAGGAGCGATGTGCAGCCGCGTGTTGTCGCGAAACTGCGTGACGGTAATGGCGTCGTCGCCAAATTGCTGTCGAAGTTTGTCGATGGTTGGGGTCATGCAAATCCCAAAGGGGTATCTCGGCTCCCTTACCGCGGCTGGGCCATTTCACGATCGTCGGGCGCGGGCGGCTCGCGATCCTTGAGCCGCCGGAGGTCGCCTGGATCGAACGGGGCTGGACCTTCGGGTCGGTCCCGCAACGCGAACTCCGCACCGCGCATCGTGCCGCCCTTACGGATCTTTTGCTGCAGTTCCATAATGCCGGCGATGAGCTGCTCGGGCCGCGGCGGGCAACCCGGCACGTACACATCGACCGGTATGAAACGATCCACTCCCTGCACCACCGCGTACGTATCGAACACGCCGCCCGAGCACGCGCACGCGCCCATCGAAATACACCACTTCGGCTCAGGCATTTGCAGCCAGATTCGCTGCAGCACGGGCAGCATCTTCATCGCGATTCGGCCGGCGACCACCATCAGGTCGCACTGCCGCGGGCTGAACCGCATCACTTCGGCGCCGAACCGCGCCAGATCGTGCCGCGACGCCGCCGTCGCCATCAGTTCGATGCCGCAGCAGGCCGTGGCAAACGGCATCGGCCAGAGGCTATTGGACCGCGCCCAGTTCGATACGACATCAAGCTGACTGATCACAACGTTTTCCGGGAGACTCAACGCCATCGGAACCCCCCTCTCCGCCACTCGTACACGTACGCGATCGCCGCCAGGGACAAGAAGGCAATCGTCGACCAGAAGACGAGCGCGCGCAGCTCCAGCGGAATGCCTCCCTCGGACGCGAACATGCTCACCGCCCAAGGATAAAGGAACAGCAACTCCACGTCGAAAATCAAAAACAGCACTGCAATCAAGTAAAACTTCACGTCGAAATGCTGCCGCGCGTTGCCCACCGGGTCCATGCCCGACTCGTAGGGCATCGACTTAACGCGGGTTTCCTTGCCCGGCTTGATCCGCGGCAAGTGCGCCAGGATCAGCGTCGTGACGACGATCAGGGCGATCACTACCAGATAAATGAAGACCGGGAAAAAACTTTGAACTTGCTGGTCCACCGCGGGACTCCCAGAAGGAGGAGTTAGCTCGTGAATTGTTTTACCAACCCACTCTCCAAAAAGCTCGTGCGCTGTCGAAGCCGCGAGCCAAGAAACAACCAGCGAAAACCGCGTACCGCCGGCTTCGCCAACGCCCCTCCCCTTGGAGGAGAAGAGTACAGCCGAGCAGGGGGGTGTGCTCGCACCCACCAGTTCGCAAAAAGAGCGATTTTAATCGGTCGGCACCAGTCGCGTCAACTTGCACCCAGGATGGAAGTTTGCTCGAGACAGGCGCGTGTACCGCCTTTTGCCACAACCGATGTGGCACGGCGTGTTCAGGCAGAGCACATCGCGGCGCGACGCCGATGTCGAGACCTGGATGGCCGTTTTTCGCTCCACGCAGTTGGTGGCCGTGATGGCTGACTCGATGAGCCTGCTTCCGCGGGCGTCGCCGCCGGTTGCCAGCATCGCAATGGCAATTCCAAGAAATCCCTCTCACGGTCGCCGAGCAGGGCTGCCGATCCGATTGTATAGATCCTGCCGACTGTTCCGTCTTGTTCGGCTTCACGGGACGGAAATCCTTTTGAAAGCTCGGTCCAAACGCGCTTCCCGCCTGCAGCCACCCGCAAACGGACCTATACATTTCAATGGGTCGCGAAGCAGAATCCATTACCCGCAAGTCTCTTTAGGAACCAAGAACCATGATCCGCCGACGTCACCGCCGATTACTGATCGAGACCCTGGAAGATCGTTCACTGCTGGCCGCTAATCTCGCTAATGGCATGTTAACGGTCGTCGCAACAAACCAAAACGACAACATTCAAGTCCAGGTCGCGTCAGCCGGCCCCAACGTCGGCCAACTCGAAGTCAACGTGAATGGCGCGGAGAGCTTCTTCGACGTGAACCAGGTGACCGGGATCCAAATCTTCGGGCTTGGTGGCAACGACACGATTACGGTCGATGACAACGTCACGATCAACACTTCGATCCACGGCGGCAAAGGCAACGACGCCATCAAGGGCGGCAGCGGCAACGACACGATTCACGGCGATGCCGGCAACGACACGCTCGACGGCAGCAGCGGTGACGACACGATCTTCGGCGACAAAGGCAACGATTCGCTCCAAGGCGGCGACGACAACGACACCGCGTACGGCAACAGCGGGAACGATTCGGTCGCGGGCGGCACCGGCGATGACGTCCTCTCTGGCGACAACGGCAACGACTCGCTCTACGGCGACGACGGCAACGACACCTGCCGTGGCAGCAACGGCAAGGATACGCTGCATGGTGGCGCCGGCCAGGATCTCCTTCATGGCGATAATGGCCGCGATGTGGTTTTTGGCAACTACGGCAATGACATCCTCTACGGCGATAACGGCAGCGATGCAATATGGGGCGGCGAAGACGACGACCACTTGGAAGGAGGCCGCGGGAGCGACGATTGTCACGGCGGATCAGGCGATGATCAACTGAAGGGCGACCAGGGACATGATCGGCTGGACGGCGACGATGGCGACGATCTGCTGGACGGCGACGACGGCGACGACATGGAGGACGGCATCGAGGCAGACCTCGACAGCGAATTCAAGGCTTTCTTGGCAGGTATCGGCAATATGTCAGGCAAGGCCGAGTTCGAGATCGAGAATGAAAACGGACAAATCGTTACGAAATTTGAACTGGAGGTCGCTTACCTCGCGGCCAATTCTACCTTCGATGTCATTATCGATGGCGTGACCGTCGGCCAACTGGGCACGGACGGATTGGGCGAGGGGGAACTCGAATTTTCCAGCATTCCGTCGGGTGGTGAACTGCCGTTCCCGGCGGGTTTCCCGTCCATCCATCTTGGCTCGACCATTCAAGTCGCCAGTAGCTTGCAAGGCTCCTTCATCCAGAAATACCATAGCTGAGTTCTGGGTTTGGGCCGGTATCTATCGCCCGGGGAAGAGACGCACCAGAAAACCGATCAGAGCGAAACGTCCGCGCAGGCTTTCATTGCTGGGTCTGGTTGCGCGGTGCAAGGTGGTGTTCGTCAAAGACCTCGCCGCCAAGTCGAATGACGCGGTAAGTCAATTGGTCTTTGGCAAACGTCAGAAGTTGGACGTGGTGACCTTGGCCACATTTGCCGTGCGGCGGCTGAAGGTACCAGAGGTCGGCCCTCGGTGTTCGTTGGCCAACCCCGAGTCCGCCTTCGCCGATGTAGACGATGCCGGTCGGATCGAATTTGTAGTTGCGGATCGGCACGGTTCGCTTGATGCAGTGGCCATCCGCTTCGCACACCAGATCGACGTTGTGTTTCTCAAAGAGGGGCACCCAAAACAAGAGCGCCGGACCTGGCATTTTGACGGCCGGGTAAGCAGGACGGTGGTACTGGACAACCAGCCAGCGATGCGTCGGTCGCGACGAGGCGAGTTCGGCGTCGAGCCACGCCTGTTGCTCGCCCCCCGACGGTGCCTCGCTGTTGAGTGTGACAAATCGGACCCGCGGCCCCAGGCTCTGGGCGTAATAGTTGCCGTCGCCCCCCGCCGGAAAATCGAAGACCTCGTTGAACATCTCACCTGGCTCGTGGTTTCCTCGCGCGGGGATGATCGGAAGCAGCCGGCCGTCCGCCGCGGTGGTCAACTCGTGGTCGGTCATCCACTCGGACCATTGGTCGATGTTGCGGCCATCGGCGACGTAATCACCACCATGGGCGAAGGCCATGATCGGCGGTCGCTCGGCCGCGTACGATTCAGCAACCATGCGGCGGATCATGTCATTCACTTGCCGTCGTGCTTTGCGGTCGCTACGCGAGTCGCCGCCATAAAGGACCGAAAACGGCTGGTCTGCGGCCGGTGCCGTGGTGAAATACAACGGAGGTGATTTCTGCCCGTCACTCTCCAGGGTCACGTTGTATTTCGTCGCAGGTTTCAAGCCGGCAAGCCGAGCGTGGTGGTAATACAAGACCGCGCTGCCGGCCTCCGCCGTGTATTGGCCGCTGCGGTGGCAATCAACGCTCTCGGTTTTGTCCGCCTGGTCCGTGGCAAAATGAACGCGATGAGTCGCTCCCGGTTCGGCCGTACTCCATGACAACGTGGCTTCGGTCGTTGGATCGGTTTTCCAGATCAGACGCCACTGGACCGGATTGGTGCCGGTGATTTCCGCATCAGCGACAGCGAGCAGTTGCACCAGAACGAACGGAACGACGGAAAACCAAATGAATATCCAAACGGCTCGGAACATGGGTGTTTTCTTCCAGGATGCCTGTCAGTCGGTTGAAGGAGTGTTGTCGCAGATAAGGCCAGTATAAGACGAGTGTGCAGGGAACTCCAGCACGAGCGGCACGCAGGAAGAACTCGTGATGCGAGGATGCCCAGCCAGAATAGGTGTTCCGGCTTGCGGCCGCAACAATCGACCAACACATGGCCCCCATCGTCCGGGGAAAGCGGCGCCGTGAGCATCGAACGACTTCTTGCTTGTCCACAAGCCGTCGACTATATCTTACCGGAAGGGAAATCATGCCTCACACCAAGGGGAAAATGACCATGAGAGTTTCACCGCAACAAGGCTGGGGACAATCGTTCTTGGTTGCAATCGCCTGGGCGACTTTTCTTGCCGCAGTTCAGGCAGAGGAAAGCGTGACGATCTACCGCGATGTCTGGGGAGTGCCCAATATCTACGGCGAATCGGAGGAGGCGGTTAGCTATGCTCTGGGGTATGCGCAGGCGCAAGATCGGCCAGATCAAATTTTTGAAAACTACCGCTCGGCCATCGGACGTCTCGCTGAGGTCAAGGGACCGGAGGGCGTGGAGACGGATTTCTATCCGCATGTCTTTCAATTCGAGCGGTGGAGCAAGCAGCACTGGGAAGAATTGTCGCCCAAGGTCCGCGCGTGCATGACAGCCTTTCAAGAGGGAGTGCGAAAATACTTCGACGATCATCCCGATAAGAAGCCGGCCAGCTATCTGGAAATTGAACCCTGGATGTGCGTGGCCCTTGGCAAAGCCATTATTTGGGGTTGGCCGCTGGGGCAAGCCGGCGAAGACCTGACGGCCGGTGGTGTCGAGCCGCCCAAAATCGAATACCACGGCTCGAATCAGATGGCCTTGGCACCCTCGAAAACCAAACAAGGTGTGCCAATCGCGATCATCGACCCGCACCTGGGCTTTTATGGCATGTTTCGCTTTTACGAAGCGCGGGTGTACGGTGGCGACCTCGCCGTGGCCGGCACCACGATTACAGGCATGCCCATGGGGATGCTCGGACTAGGGCACAACGAACACATTTCGATCGCCATGACGACCGGTGGGCCAGACACGGCCGATATATTTCGAGAAACACTCAATCCGGACAATCCCAGTCAGTACAAGGTTGACGGCAAGTGGCGCGATGGCACTCGGCGGACGATCAAGATCGGCGTCAAGACCGGTGACGGCGCGGTGGATTATGTCACCCGAAAAATCCTGGACACCCATCACGGACCTGTCATTGCGGAAAAAGACGGTTTCGGTTACGCAGCGGCACTGACCTACACCGACCAACAACTGCTGGCCGACGAGATGTACCGCATTTTCACCGCGCAGAATCTTGACGATGTCCGACAGGCTTTGGCGATGGCCCAGATCATGCCACAAAACGTCATGATCACCACGGTCGACGGCGAGATCTATTATCAGCGGACAGGCCGCGTGCCGATCCGTCCCGAAAATTGCGACTTCAACAAGCCCGTCGACGGCAGCAGTTCAAAAACCGAATGGCAAGGCATCCATCCGACGGGCGACCTGGTGCAGATTCTCAATCCCGAATGCGGTTGGATGCAAAACTGCAATGTGTCGCCGCGGGTGATGTTCCGCGACAGCCCGCTGACCGAAGACAAGTACAAGCCGTATCTCTACATGGAGCCAACCTATAACGGCTATCGCTATGGACTTCATCAACGGGCCAAGACAACGTTTCAGGAACTTGACCAGGTCCGGCAGGCCAGCGTGGAAGACGTCTTCGGGATCGCACTCTCGCCCCAGGTGGCTGGCGTGAAGCCCTGGCAGGATCGGCTGCGCGACGTCTGGAAGAAAGCGGCGGCGGAAGTTCGCCAGGACGAGGGGCTTGCGAGGTTTGTCCAGGCAATTCTCGACTGGAATGGCCGGGCTGAAAAGGAGTCGACCGGAATCCTACCCTATCACTACTGGAAAGAACAGTTAGGTGCGTTCGATCGGGAGGTTGGCAATCGCGTGGCTGCGCCTCCGAATCTTCTATTGACCGATGAGCAGGTTCTTCAGATGGTTCGTGATGGTCGCCAGGCGATGATGAAGGACCACGGCCGCGTCGACGCCAAGTATGGTGACATCTACCGCGTCGGCCGAATCGGCGGCAAACGGACCACTCCGGCCGATGGCGGCAGCATCAATGGCATCGCCACGCCGCGAGCACTCAGCTTTGGCCACAAACTGGAGGACGGACGACAGCTAATGTCGGGAGGTCAATGTGCCTTGCAGGTTGTCATAATGACCGAGCCGCCGCAATCATGGACCGCCTCGCCACTCGGTCAATCAGACGACCCCAACTCACCCCACTTCGACGATCAGGCGATCGACTTGGTCGGGAATCGCAAATTAAAGAGCACTTATTTCAAAGACAAACCCGCACTGCTGAAAAACCTGGAGTCGACGCTGGAGTTGGTCTATAACCCATAGACCGAACGAGGCAACTGGGACGGTCATCCTCGCGTCGAATAGGCTCTCACTGCGCCCCTGCGGCGGCGACTTTGCTGGCGGCGGGGGGCGCGTCTTTCAGCAATTCAGCCAGGTTGTAGTGCGTGTAGCGAGTGTGGCTGGCC
>JAKEGR010000410.1 GCA_022615465.1 Planctomycetota bacterium
ACGAGAAGATCAACATCGAGGCGATCACCACCAGCGAAATCAAGGTCTCGTGTCTCGTGGCCCGCGACAAAGCTCTTGCTGCCCTGCGTGTGGTCCACAACGAATTCGAGTTGGACCGCCCCCCCGCTAGCCGCGTGACCTTCGGCGAACCATTGGCGGCTGCACAGAGGGCTGACATAGTGGACATCGTCGCCCGACTGCAACGGATGGAGGATCTCACGATCGATGATATCTTGCTTGACGACACGCAATCGCATGTGACGCTGTTCGACGTCCCTGACAAGCCGGGAATCTCAGCCAACATTTTCGAAGCAGTGGCCTCCGAGGGCATCCTGGTCGATATGATCATTCAGAGTATTGGCCGAGACAACCTGGCCGACATCAGCTTTACCGTACCACGGAAGGACTTGGATCGGGCGCTGGTAGTAAGCGGCGCATTAGCTGACGAGCTTGGTGGCGAACTCACGCATACACCGGCCGTGGCGATCCTGACCGTCAAGGGGATCGGCCTCCGCAGCCACACCGGCGTGGGCTTGCGGATGTTCAAGGCGCTCTCGGAGGCTGGAATCAATGTCGAGATGGTCAGCACGAGCGAGGTTCGTGTGAACGTCGTCGTTGAAGCGACCAAGGGCGAGGCGGGCCTCGCGGCGCTGAAGGATGCCTTCGCGGATGTGCTGGGGTGAGAATCCGAGCGTCGGCGGCCACGCCGAATCTTGATCGACCGGCACCCGGCACTCAGATCTTATTGCACAACCGCGTGAGAGAAGGAGACCATCCCGCTGTGCCTCGCGGACCCGGCGAAATCGGGACAGCAGTGCAACCGTTGTTGAACAATCGCGAATTCACTGCCCCTCGCCCATCACATCGTTGAGCACATCTTCCGACACGTAGATCGGTAGCGGCGGATTGCACGTGACAGCTACGGCAATTGCGTCACTCGGCCTGGCGTCGATTTCCACGAGTTCACCATCGAGTTTCACTCGCAGTTTGGCGAAGTACGTGTGCTCTTTGAGTTCGCTGATCACTACGTCTTGGAACTCCGCTCCGAGCGACTCGACCGTGTTGACCAACAGGTCGTGCGTTAGCGGCCGGGGCGTCTCGATGCCTCTTACCCGCCGGTCAATGCTGGTGGCCTCGAAGATGCCGATCAAAATCGGAAACATCCGGTTGCCGGAGGTTTCCTTGAGATAGATCACCTGTTGATCGTTGATCTCGCTGATGATGATCCGCGACAATTCCATGGCGACGGGCATGGTGGTGATCCTTAGCACGAATGACGAAGTCTCTGGAAATCGGTGGCAGCATGGAGACTACCATCATTATAATCTTACGCAAATCATCGGATAGGGAGCGAATCCTGCCTGCCGTGCCGACCCCGTCTCATCGTCATTTGTTGGCTGCGACGAAACTGCAAACACGTCGGAATGCCAGGCATGTCATTTAGGCAGCTTCGCTAGCGACGCTGCGACAGAGGCCAATTGTCCCTTGAGCTCCGCTAGCTTGTCTCGCTGCTGTTGCACGACATCAGCAGGCGCTTTGTCAACAAAGCTCTTGTTGGACAGCTTCTTGTCGATCGACTCCACGAACTTCACCGCGTCGTCTCGCTGTTTTTCCAGCCGCTTCCGCTCAGCCGCGACGTCGATGAACCGGCTCACGTCGACATGGACTTCCATTGGGCCGGTCTGGCTGGAGAGCGTGACGCTGGCCGAGATGTCGGGTGCGGTCGCCTCCGGGCCCCAGGCCGTGCCTGTCGCTCTTGCCATCTTCGAAAAATACGGCTGCATCGGTCGGAGCAAGTCGGCGGCGTGCTCATCGCAGCGCACGGTGAACGTGAGATCCTCTTTGAGCGAAATGTTCTGGTGGTTGCGAATCTCACGAACCACGCCGAGCACCGCCTGAAAATCGGCGAATTGTTCTTCAATCGTTGCGTCCTGGCGCGACGCATCCGCCTGCGGCCAGGGCGCGATGCAAATGCTCTCGGCCGCGTTTGCCGGTTTAGACAGCCCGCGGAGGGGCGCCGCTTCGGCGAGCAATTGCCACACCTCTTCGGTGAGAAACGGAATCATCGGGTGTAGCAGTCGCAAGAGCACGTCGAGCGAATTGGCCAGCATGCGCTGCGCCGCCGGCCGTTGTTCCGGCACCGCGAAGCGGGCCTTGGTCATCTCAATGTAGAAACTGCAAAAATCATTCCACGAGAAGTCATAGAGCGTTCGGGCCGCATCGGCGAAGCGGTATATCTCCAAGGCATCGGTCACTTGCTGCGTCACGGTGGCTAGCCGAGAGAGCAACCAGCGGTCTTCAATGAGCAAGTCCTGCTCCACTACCTGCCCCGGCTCGTACCCTTCAAGATTCATCAGCGAGAAACGCGAGGCGTTCCACAGCTTGTTACAGAAGTTGCGGCCCAGTTCGAACCGCTCGCTCACAACCGCCCCGCGGGGGAGGGCCTTGTCCTCCGCCTTGTCCGCCCATTGAGTGCTGAACTCCTTGCCGCACTTGTCGCACTTCACGCGCGGCAGTTGCCGATTCTGCTTCGTCTGGTTCACCAGCCCCTGGCAATGCGGGCACTCGAACTCGACCGGCATCCGCACGTCCTGTGTCTCGGTCGTCAAATGTGCCAGGCCAAAACGCAACGCATCGACTCCGAACTTGTTGATCACGTCCAAGGGATCAATGCCGTTGCCCTTCGACTTCGACATTGTTTCGCCGTAGCCGTCCAGGATCTTCGGGTGGATATACACCTCGCGGAACGGCACGTCGCCCATGTTGTAGAGGCCAGTGAGAACCATCCGCGCGACCCACAGGGTGATGATGTCACGACTCGTAATCAAGATGTTCGTGGGATAGAACTTGTTAAGTTCCGGCGTCTTTTCCGGCCAGCCGAGCGTCGAATGCGGCCAGAGGGCACTTGAGAACCAGGTGTCGAGGACATCGGATTCCTGATCAATCGAATAGATACAACTGCGAAATGTTAGGCATAGTTGCTCCAACTCTGGATTACCGATTACGTCTGGATGTGGCCAAGTCTCACACTGTTTGAATTCTCGCAATGCCTTCAAGGCTTCGTCGGATGTTTCGGATCGTGTGCATATTTTGAGTCTTCCCCGTCGGTCGTCTTTCTCGTCGTGCGAAGTACTGATCTCGTCAGTCGTAACACCGTACATTTCCAGGAAAGCTGGTAGTGCGGAAAGAAACCGCTCGGTGCTCCGTGCAACAACTATCCACACCGGGATCCGATGGCCCCACCAAAGTTGTCGGCCGATCGGCCAGTCTCGCTTTTCTGTGAGCCAGTCGAGGTAGCCTTTGGCGTAGCGTTCCGGCACGATGGTCACGCGGCCGTCACTGACGGCATCCATGGCGGACTGTGCCAACTCGTCCATCTTCACGAACCACTGGTCGGCCAGGTAGGGTTCGATCGGCGTCTTGCTGCGGTCGGAGTGGGCCAGGTCGATCTCGCGGTCTTCGCGATCGGTCTCCGGGTTGTAGAGCCTGGCCGCTTCCATGTCGGCGGCCACCGCCTCACGGGCCTTCTTCACCGTGAGGCCGCGGTATTTGAGTGGCACGTTGTCGTTCAGCGTGCCGTCGGGATGGAGAATGTTGATCGCGCCGATTTCTGAATGCCGCTGCCAGACTTCGTAGTCGTTCGCGTCGTGGGCCGGCGTGATCTTCACGCACCCCGAGCCAAGCTCCGGCTTGGCCCATTCGTCGGCGACGAGCGGTAGGGTGCGACCGGTCAGCGGTAACTCGAGTTGCACACCGCGTTTTGCCATGTCTCGGAGGACGCTCAACTCCTGGAGTTTTGCGTTGCGGCGAATGCTTAGGTCCGCGATCTGTGCTTCAATTTCGGAACGCTCCTTCGCAGGTGCGACGGTGAGCTTCGCGCGCAATTCCGTTTCTGCCTTGTCGA
This sequence comes from Planctomycetota bacterium, assembly GCA_022615465.1. GTDB lineage: Bacteria > Planctomycetota > Planctomycetia > Pirellulales > Lacipirellulaceae > JAKEGR01. Next base: position 3,905 of record JAKEGR010000410.1, read on the forward strand.
ACGCGGCGGCCGGGTCCGGGTGTACGGCCACGGCCGTATCGCCGAGCATCGTTTCAGGCCGCGTGGTGGCGATCGTGACATGCGTCGGCTCGCCCGGTCGCGGATTCACGACCGGGTATTTGAAGTGCCAGAAATGGCCCTTCACCGGCTCGTGGAACACTTCATCGTCGCTCACGGCCGTTTGCAGAAACGTGTCCCAATTGACAAGCCGCTTGCCACGGTAGATTTTGCCGTCTTGAAATAGCCGGAAAAAGGTCTCTCGGACCGCTCGAGCGCACACCTCGTCAAGCGTAAACCGCGTCCGCTGCCAATCACAGCTACAGCCAAGCTGCTTTAATTGCCCGAGAATACGGGCTTCGTATTGCTCTTTCCATTTCCAAATCCGCTGGACCAGTCCCTCGCGTCCCAGGGCATGGCGCGACGTTTTTTCCTCTTCCAACAACCGCCGCTCGACGACCGCCTGAGTGGCAATGCCGGCATGGTCGGTGCCTGGCATCCATAGCGTGTTGAAGCCCTGCATCCGCTTCTGCCGGATGAGGATGTCCTGCAGCGTGTTATTGAGCGCGTGTCCCAGGTGGAGCGCGCCGGTTACATTCGGCGGCGGAATCACGATCGCATAGGCTGGCCGGGGATCAGCGGCGTCGGCGTGAAAGTAGCCTCGCGATTCCCAAAAAGAGTACCACCGCTTCTGCGCGGCATCGTGGTCGTATTGAGTGGGTAATGAATGGAGGTCGGTAGTCGCCATGGATTCTACAAAGTCATCGTGAATGGGCCTCGCTTCCGGGGATGGCAAGCCGGCTCAATCATGGCAGGCTTGTTGCGGTTCCGCAATGGTGTTCGATTTGCACTCCCGCCGCATCCCGATTCGTTAGCGGCCGAGGAGTTGATCGAATTCAGCTTCGCTAAGAATCTGAATACCTAGATGGCGCGCCTTATCGAGTTTGCTGCCCGCTTGATCGCCGGCGACCACGTAGTCGGTGTTCTTCGAGACACTGCTGGTTGCTCGGCCGCCATGTTGGGTGATAAGTGCTTCGATTTCCTCTCGAGTGTATTTCTCGAGCGTGCCGGTGACGACTAGCGTTTTCCCGGCGAGGGCGCCAACGGTGCTGGTGGCCGGGGTGTGCTCGGCTTGCGGCGATACGCCGGCATTTCTCAGATCGTCGATCACGGCCCTGCCAAATTCGCTGTGGAAGAAGTCATAGACGCTGTGGGCGATGACCGGGCCGACTTCGTCGATGTTGGCTAATTCACCAGCGCTGGCTTGCAAT
>JAKEGR010000411.1 GCA_022615465.1 Planctomycetota bacterium
ACAGGCTGGCAAACGCCCCGCCTTTCTTGCGTGCGGCGACGATCGCCTCGGCCGCGCCGATGCCGCAGGACTTGATCGCGCTAAGCCCGAAGAAGATTTTTTCCTCGGCCACGGCGAAATCGGCAACCGACCGATTCACATCCGGGGGCACGATCTCGACACCCATCCGGTGGCAGTCCTCGAGATGCTCGACGAGCGAATCCTTGCTCTTGAAATTGCGTCCAGGGATGTCGCCCGAGAGGAGCGCCGCCATGAACTCTACCGGATAATGGGCCTTGAGATAGGCCGTTTGGTACGCGATGAGTGCGTAGGCGGTGCTGTGCGACTTGTTGAAGCCGTAGCCGGCGAACTTTTCGATCATGTCGAACAGATCTTCGGCCGTTTTCTTATCGAGGCCCTTCTCCCGCGCGCCGTCGATGAACTCTTCGCGATACTTGGCGATCACCTCCAGCTTCTTCTTGCTGATCGCCTTGATGCAGGTGTAGGCGTCGGCAAGCGGGATGCCGCCCAGCAGGTTGAGAATCCGCATCACCTGCTCTTGGAAAACCATCACACCGTGTGTTTCCTCGAGGACTTCCCGCATCACCGGATGCGGATAGCTGGCCGGCTTCCGGCCGTGCTTGACCTCGATGTAGTCGTCGACCATGCCACCTTCGAGCGGGCCAGGACGGTACAGGGCATTCGTGGCAATGATGTCGTGAAAATGGTCGGGCCGCATCCGCTGCAACAGATCGCGGATGCCGCCGCTTTCCAATTGGAAGATGCCCTTCGTCTCACCGCGGCAGAGCAGAGCGAAGGTTTCCGGGTCGTCCAGCGGAAATTGCTGCGGATCGATTTGTTCGCCGCGCGATTGCTTGACAAGCTCGATGCTCTTGGCCATGATCGTCAGGTTACGCAGGCCGAGCAAATCCATTTTCAGCAGGCCGGCCCGCTCCACGTCGCCCATGGCCCACTGGGTGATGACCTCGGTTTTCCCCTTGACGAATTGTAGAGGCACGATTTGATCGACCGGTCGTTCGGCGATAACAACCGCCGCGGCGTGTGTACCGACATTTCGCGCCAGGCCCTCGATCTTCATGGCAAGGTCGATGAGTTCGCGGATTTCGCCGTCGGCTTCGTAGGTCTTCCGCAGCTCGCCGCTCTGCTGGAGCGAGTCCTTGAGCGTGATATGGAGTTGGTCGGGCACCATGCCGACGATTTGATCGACGCGGAAGATCGGCATGCCGAGAGTACGCCCGACGTCGCGGATCGCGGCCCGGGCCGCAAGGGTACCAAAGGTGCCGATCTGGGCGACGTTCGCCTCGCCGTATTTTTCCTTGACGTACTGAATTACCTCGCCCCGGCGATCCTTGCAGAAGTCGATGTCGATATCGGGCGCTTCACGGCGGTTTTCATCCAGGAATCGCTCGAACAGCAGGCCATATTGCAGCGGGCATACGCGACTGATATTGAGGGCGTAGCAAACGAGTGAGCCGACGCCCGATCCGCGGGCCGTGCAAGGAATCTGGTGCTCGACGGCATAACGCACGAAGTCCCAGACGATCAGAAAGTAATCGCAGAAGCCGAGCTTCGTGATGACGTCGAGTTCGCGATCAAGCCGCTGACTCACTTCGTCGGCGAACACCCCTGATGCCGGGTCATTGTCTCGCCAGCGTCGCGGTTCGTGGGCGTAGCGGTCGCGGAGGCCAACCTCGCACAATTCGCGTAAGTAGTCGGCCCCTTTCTGGTTGGCCGGCGGCGTGAACGATGGGAAATAACGTTTGCCCAGATCGAGCTCAATGGCCGCGCTGTTGGCGATCTGCTGGCTACGGGCAACCGCGTCCTCCAGTCCGGGAAAAGCGGCATACATTTCCTCTGGCGCCCGCAGGTGGAATTGGTCGCCCTCCATCCGCATTCGATTGGTGTCGGTACGGAATTTTCCGGTATTGATGCAGAGCAGCACGTCTTGCGCGACCGCATCCTCGCGGCGGATATAGTGGGCATCGCTGGTGGCGACCAGGGGCAGCCCCATCCGCTTTGCCATCTCGACGGACAGCTCCATCGCTTGCCGCTGGACGTCGAGGCCGTTGTTTTGGATTTCGATGTAGTAGCGGTCGCCGAACACACGGTGAAACCAGGCAGCCACTTCACGGCCTTGGGCCAGCGCATCGTCCGTTGTGTTGCCGGCTAGCAGCGTACGGCTCAACTCGCCGGAGACGCAGCCGCTCAGGCAGATCAGTCCCTCGTGGTGGTCGGCGAGTAGTTCGCGATCAATCCGCGGCTTGTGGTAGAATCCCTCCAGGAACGCCTTGCTGGAGAGCTTCACCAGATTTTGAAACCCGATGCGATTCTGCGCGAGCAGCGTGAGATGATAGCTCGATTCGCCGCGGGCGTTCGCGGCTTTGTCGAACCGACTTTCCGGTGCGACGTAGGCCTCGTAGCCGATGATTGGGTTGAGACCCGCCTTGCGGCATGTTGTATAGAATTCGAGCGCTCCGTACAGATTGCCGTGGTCGGTGATTGCCAGGGCGTTCATCCCCAGTTCTTTGGCCCGTGCAACAAGCCCATCGATCGGGCTGGCTCCATCCAAGAGGCTGTAGTGGCTATGACAATGCAGATGAACAAACGGCGGTGTGATCACGGCGGTTCCCTTCCCAGGGCCGGGTCGTCCTCGTCCCGGCATGATGATTCCCTCGCCCGCCATTCTACCGCCGCGCGCGCAAGGTTGTCACCCAGTGACAGTGTGAGCGTCACGATTGTGGTTAATTTGGGTAAGTTTTCCAGAAGGCTTCCCACTGTCCGGTCTGGCTGAGGTAGAGGGCGCGAAGGTGGCAGACGGCG
>JAKEGR010000412.1 GCA_022615465.1 Planctomycetota bacterium
AATATCCCGGCATTTTCCTCACCCGATGGACTGATCACCACCGTCACTCAGGATGCGGCGACCGACGAGGTGCTGATGGTCGCGCACATGAACCGCGAGGCATGGGAAGAGACACTGACCACGGGGCAAGCTGTTTACTTTAGCCGCAGTCGCGGCCGACTGTGGCGGAAGGGGGAGGAAAGCGGTAACTTTCAACGGGTTCAGGCGATTTACGTTGATTGCGACGCCGATGCCGTGCTGCTCAAGGTCGAACAAGTTGGCGGCGCGGCTTGCCACTTGGGCTACCCGTCCTGTTTCTTCCGTCGGGTCACTCGAGATGGAATGGAAGTCGTGGCTGGACAAGTATTCAATCCCGACCATGTGTATGGGAAGGACAAAGTGGTGTAGTCAGGCCTCTCGATGAAATACAGTCCGCGAGAGAGCGTCTGGCATTTCGATCCAGTAAGTTTGAATGGTTCAACCATGCCTGCCGAAGCACGTCTGAAGGAATTGAAAATCGAGTTGCCCCGGCCGGGAAAGGCGCTGGGAGTATACAAGCCGATCGTTGTCGTGGGGGATCTGGCCTACACATCGGGGCATGGTCCCGTGATGCCCGACGGCACGGCTGTTTGTGGCCGCCTGGGCCACGACCTGGACCAACAGGCAGGCTACGCTGCCGCTCGGCAGACTGGCCTGGTGATGTTGTCGATGCTTCGGCAAGAGCTTGGAAGCCTGGATGGAATACGCCGGTTGGTGAAAACCACGGGGTTTGTTCAGGCGACGCCGGACTTCAAACAGCACCCGGCAGTGATCAACGGCTTCAGCGAATTGATGCGAGACGTGTTCGGCCCCGAGGCGGGCGTCGCAGCGCGCAGCGCGATGGGAGTTGCGTCGCTACCGGCTGGCTGGGCGGTGGAAATCGAAGCCGTTTTTCAGTTGGTGAAATAGGAGGTAACGGGCTGACAACCCGTGCCATCGGTTTGAAGTCGAAAAACCATCCCGACCCCGTTGCGCGACCCTTGCTCGCGACTGCGATCGAATTGGCGTTCTACTCTGCGACGGCGGCAGAGACAAGCTCGGACAACGGGTTCTCTTCAGAAGATAATTCGTCTGCTGTTTCCGCTTCCCACGCAGCCTCGCTCGGCTGTGAGTCGACGGGCGACTCGGTTTCGACATGTTGTGTCTCGACAGGCTCGCTCGTGGTTACTTTCGCGGGGGTTGTGGCCGGGCTAGAACCACTCTCCTCTCGCTGCTTTTTTTCTGTTAACAACGGCGCATCGGCCACAATCCGTACGATCCGCCTGCGGCTTACCCCCATGTAGGAAGCCAACGCGTAGCCCAGCAATAAATTCAGAATCGCGATGAAAGCGATGTACCAGAGCATGGGGCGGACTCCTGTCGGAAGGGTGGCTGGAAGAGCTTTCTTGCCGGCAAACGAACAGGGATTGCCTTCCCAAGCGTAGCTCATGCGGCGAAGACAATGCCGCGAGACCGTTCCATCATGATTGATTCGCAAGACGCGACGAACACCCCACCGCGATTCCCGACGGACGGGTTGTGCCGGTTATACGCCGTCACGCGCTAACGGATAGCCTTGCCTTGAAAACTGCGACGGCGGGCGGCCAACGCCTGAACGAATTCAGGCGAAACCTGGTCGAGCGTGATGACTTCGCTCTGGCCACCCGGTTCTTTGGGTCGGATGATGCAAATCACCTCGGCCGCGGCGGCACGGCTAAGTAGCTCTTCCATCGCGGCTTGCTCGGCCGCATTGAGATTCGTCGGCGTGGAGATCGGCGCAGGTTCGGCGGTGACCAATGTGCCGCCCGGTGTGGCCAACGGCGATGCGGGCTGGCTATTCGTCAGCGGAACCAGCGGTTGCTGGGGTTCCTGACCGCGAACCACCGGTGCTACGCTGGTCGGATCCACGGCGGCCACGGAATCACCGGATAGGGATATGCCCGGAGGCTTCGAATAGATTGCGCTTAGCCCGATCCGCTCCAACTCGCCGTGGATCGATTCCAAAGCGGAATACAACCCCTCATTCCCTTCGGGGTCGGCGGCGAAACAGACGCCAATCAATTGCCCTTGTTCGTTGAACAGCCCCCCGCCACTGCGACCTTCGACCGGCGAGCCAGCGGCCTCGACGTTTGGCGGGCCTTGGTAGCGGTCGAGCGCCGTCACGCGTGTGGGCAACACTGAAGGATTCTCTCCGTTGCTGCAACCGACGCTCGCAACTCGGTTGCCACGATCGATCGTTGTTCCGGGTGGAGCAATCGGGGCGATCTGCACCGGACGGCCGGGACGAATGCTCACCAGCCCGATGTCGCGGTCCAGATCGTAGCTGATCACATTGCCGGCCACTTGTCCCACCGGCTGCACGCCGTTTGGCGTCGATTCAAACAGTTCCACGGTGATCGGCCCTTGACCTTTCGATTCGCGGAACAAGTGACCGCAGGTAATCACCAGCGCCTCGCCGCTGCGGGCATCGATGATGGTACCCGTGCCGTAGGCATGTCCCTTGCTATCTTCGACTCGCAAACGAACCGAGGAACTGACCAACGCGGCCAATTGGGGACTAGACACCGCCGCATCGGCAGGTGAGGAAGCGATCGCGGCAGGCACGGAGAGCGTGGAAGGAGGGGTGTTGATCGCCAAGGAATTCGTCGGCGGTTGCGAGGCACCTGACGGGGCAATCGGCGTGGAAGCTGGGACCGACGCGCCCGACCAGGGATCACGACTCGCCGCCACGGGTTGCGAGGCGTCGGGAGATTGCGAGCGGATTCTGTCGGCATTTTGGCGGGCCAGCTCATCGCGGGCGCGCTGGAACATCATTTCGATGCGTTGCTGAGTCGTCGCGCCGACCACGCGATCGATTTCCCGCCCACCGGCCAACATCACAAAGCACGGCACTCGCGTGACGTTGTATTGAGCGGCGAGCTGCTGCTCGCGCGTCACATCGACCTTGCGGATCGGATAGCCGGCGCTCTGCAGGCCATGAATGGTCGGCTCCATTTGCCGGCAGGGTGGGCATTGAGGAGAGGCGAAATCCAACAGGACCGTTTCGTTGCCCTGGGCGATTGACTGCAAACCAATAGTCGCCAACAACAGTAGTGCGGTTGCCGCGTGTCTGACCATTCGATCCCTCCTTGGATGCGTGGTCGTTTCGGCCACCAGGGGAACCAGCGCGACAGGAGTCGCGCTCGATGTCCGATTCTGGCCGACGGGTGGTTCGTCAACTCGCAGAAGAAGCGGCGGGCGTTTGATTCGCTGGATACGGGACGATCGAGCGGCGATCGGGCGGGCGCAGCGGCACGAAACGTCGCGGCAACTTCCTTGTTACCGTGTTGACGATTGGTTCAACCTTGCGATCTGATCTGGCGTCCTGCCTGATCCTGCGAGCGGGAAAGGTTGCACCGGGGTAAAGGTCTCCAAGCAACGAATAATCTGAACCAACTCGTGAGCAACAGCGACCTTGTTCAGCAGGGCCAAGTCCGCGGTTGCGGGTCGGTAATGTCCTCGACTTGGGAAAAAGTTACAATGCCAAGTTGATGCTGAGTCGCCAGCGGCCTTGGGATGGCAACTCCTTGGACCGGCGGCGCGGAACTCACCACACCCACGCGCTGAAAAAGGGGACAGGCACGCTCGCAACCACGCCAAACTGAGGTGATTCCTCAATCGCTCCGCGAGCCAGTCCCCTTTTTCAACAGTCCGCTAGCGTATAGGTCATGCCGAAGTCGGCGCGTGTGCCCTCCCGCCGTTGGGGCTGGCGGGCTACAATGGCGCGTCCATCGGAATCAAGTGCTGGCGTTGCTAGCGACCGATTCGGCCCGGCGGCCGACGCTAATGAGCCATCATTCACTTCGCTACCAAAGCATTGTCCTCCGTGCGTCGCATCCTTGTCACCTCCGCGCTGCCCTACGCGAATGGCCAGATCCACATCGGCCATCTGGTTGAGTACATCCAGACCGACATCTGGGTGCGGTTTCAGAAGCTCGTTGGGAATCGCTGCGTGTACGTGTGTGCCGACGACACGCATGGCACGGCCGTCATGATCAGTGCGCGGCGCGCCGGACGTGGCGAGGAGGCATTTATCGCGGAAATGCAGCAGGCGCATGAACGCGACTTTGCGGCATTCGACATCGAGTTCGACAACTATGGCAGCACGCACAGCCCGCAGAACCGTGAGTTATGCGCAGAGATCTGGCAGTCGATCCGCAAGGCGGGTTTGGTGATAGAGCGGGATGTCGAGCAACTTTTCGATCCCCAGGCAGGAACATTTCTGGCTGATCGGTTCGTGCGCGGGACATGCCCAAAATGCCAATCTCCGGACCAGCCAGGCGACAACTGTAGCCGGTGCGGCCATCATTACAGCCCGACCGAATTGATCGATCCGCGGAGCACACTGAGCGGAGCAACGCCCGAAGTTCGTACCGCGCCGCATTTGTTCATCGAACTCGAACAACTGCACGAATTTCTGGAGAAGTGGGCGCAATCGGGCGATCACTTGCAGCCGGAGATCGCCAATTATTTGAAAGGCCATTTTCTCGGCGAACCGCTCCG
>JAKEGR010000413.1 GCA_022615465.1 Planctomycetota bacterium
AGCGCGGCGTCCAGGGCATTGACGGGGCCGTCGCCTTCGGCCACTTCGTGTCGCACTTCGTTGCCAACCCGCAGCTTGACGGTGGCTTCGGTCGTCGTTTGGCCATCGCCATCGGTTTCGACAATGACGTGATAGTGCAGCAGTTGGAAATGGGGCTGGAAGGTGCCGCCAACCCGCCTGACCAACAACTCGAAGGAAGCCTCGGCCGCCTCAAATTGATAGCCACGGTTCTCCAGCGAGACAACCTCTTTCAACACGCGTTCCATCAGCGCGGTGTCGTGTTGCAGATTGTCCTTGGTGGTGAGCGCGATGATGTTCGACCGGCCCGAAAGCTCGCTGACCAGCACGCGGCGCTCGTTGCCGACCGATTCGGGCGCGATGTGTTCATAGCTTCGCGCCGCGCGGTTCACCGCGTGGACGTGCATCCCGCCCTTGTGGGCAAACGCGCTCGGGCCGACGAACGGCTGGTTCGAGCGGAAATGCATGTTGCCAATCTCGTAGACGTAACGCGAGAGTTCGGTGAGATGCTCGACCCCCGTTCCGCCCAGCACCTCGTTACCCTTTTTCTTGATCGCGAGATTGGCGATCACGGAAATCAGGTCGGCATTGCCACAGCGTTCGCCCAGTCCATTGATCGTCCCCTGGACATGCACGGCACCCGCGCCAACGGCCGCCAGCGAATTGGCCACCGCCAGTTCGCAATCGTTGTGCGTGTGGATGCCGAGCGGCATATCGACCGCCGCGGCCGCTTCCTTGGTGAGCTGGGCCACTTCCTCGGGCATGCTGCCGCCGTTGGTGTCACACATCACGACCAACATTGCGCCGCCCTCGACCGCGGCCTGGATCGTCTTCCGAGCGTAGTCGGAATTTGCTTTCCAGCCGTCGAAGAAGTGCTCGGCATCGTAGATCACGTCGCGCCCCATCGATCGCAGGTAGGCGATTGACTCGCGGATCATCGCGAGGTTTTCTTCAAGCGAAACGCGGAGCACTTCGGTCACATGGAAATCGTGCGTCTTGCCAACGATCGTGCAGACCGGCGACTGGGATTCGATGAGCGCCTTCATGCCGGGATCGTCAGCCGGAGCAACGCCGCGGCGGTGTGTCATTCCGAAGGCACAGATACGGCTGTTCTTCGACGGCTTCTGGGCCATGCGCTGGAAGAACTCGGCATCTTTCGGGTTCGAGAGCGGATAGCCGCCTTCGACGAAGTCGAAGCCACATTCGTCAAGCCGCCGCGCGATGAGTAGCTTATCCTGGAGCGAGAAATTCACCCCTTCGCCTTGGGCGCCGTCGCGGAGAGTCGTGTCGTAGATTTGTATGTGCGTCATGTGAAGTCGAAGGTCAGAGGTCAGAGGCCGGGGAGTCGAATTCTCACCGTCACTCTTTCAACAAAAAACCCCGAGGCGTTTTCGGCCTCAGGGTTGGTAAGTTTCATGTACGACCCAACCGACCCCTAAGGCCTCCGCTGGCGAATAATAATCACGATGCCGCCGGTGTGAAGCGGTCTGAAGTTGGACGCCGCGGGAGACATCATTTGGGGCAACCGGAGGGTCGAGGGCAGGGCCACCGAGAAGCTATCCACAGATAGCCCAATATAAAACAAGAATACCGGGCATTTGGAGGATCGTCAAGTTGCGCTCGCCGAGAATGTGCCTGGAATGGTCGCGAAATCGGGCCAATGACTTCGCCTGTCCTACGAAAAAGCACTCGAAAAACTCCGCCGCCCGGGCAACCACCGCAGGAAGGATTTTTTGATCGGTTTCCCTGGTTTCCATTACGGCTCTTTCAGCGCGCCGATTGCCAAAGCGATCCAGCCGACAATCATCGCAACCCCCCCCGCGGGCACGATCATGCCGAGCCAGTTCCACCTCGGCCCGGCGAAGGCGAGGACGATCAACAGGCCACTGAAGATCAACACGCCGGCGAAAAACGCCCACGCGGCCAATCGCCACGCGTTCGATTCGCGGCTCGACAGCGCCAGCCCGGTGAGAACCAACGCGAGGGCGTGAAACATCTGATAGCGACAGGCTGTCTCAAAGATGTCGAGGCGGCGGGCGAGATCGTCGCCACGATAGCCGAGGCGGTCCAGAAAGCCGGGCAGGCCGTGCGCCCCAAACGCGCCAAGCCCAACGCCGATCGCGCCGATCAGGGCACCAATCAATATCCAGCGTCGGGCAAGAGATAACATGTCTATCGCTACTTCTCCATCGTTACGTCTCGCAGCCGCAAAACCTCCATTTCACGTTCCTTACGAACGTATTCGTCGGCGTCGATCGCTTCCCAAGTCTCTTTACCGAGTCCTCGTAGCTCACGAATGCTTCGCCAGTCGGTTGAGCCACTAGAACACCGTGACAGCTCGTCGATCAGCTTGATCTGCTCGTTCGGCGTCAGTTCTTTCCGGGCGCGCCGCAAGATATCATTGAATGAATCGATGGCCACAGTACTTCAAGCTCCGCGTCACGCAGTTGATAGGCACAAGAATGATTTCATTATACGCGAGCGAATGCGTCATACTACCCCGCGACCTGTCGGGGCGCTGACGTTGTGTCGGAGCGGGGCGTTCTTGGCTTCACGACAACTTCTGCGATGGTTTGGATTCGCAACTGCCTGGCGGCAGCCGCTCCACCCGGCTGCTACCTGCACTCACTCGGCTATTCCGTCGTGGCGACGCCGAGCCGCTCTTCCTCCTCCTCCTGAATGATGATGCGTGGGGTGACCATCATCATCAGGCTCTCGGTTTCACGGCCGATACTGACGTTCCTAAACAG
>JAKEGR010000076.1 GCA_022615465.1 Planctomycetota bacterium
AGTCCATAGGGAAACGCAAAGTACTGCACTACCACATCAATAGCCTGTTCGAGGTCTTCTTTGCAGCCACGGATTTCGGAAACCAGCCGCTGGGTGGGCATGGATTGTCCCAAGTCGCAATGACCTCGTGTATGTCCGCCGATTTCGACCCCGGCAGCGGCGAGTTGTCGCAGTTCCTCAATCGTGTTGGGACGCAACGGCAGACCGGCCGCCACATCGTGCGGAAACGGCTCACCGTGAAGTGCATGGTTCGTGGAAACAAAATACGTGAAGGGAACGTGGTGTTGGAGCAAATAGGGCATGGCAAATTGCATATTGTCGCCATAGCCATCGTCGAATGTGATGCAGGCGGAGGGCCGTTCATTCTTGCCGCAGGCAACCCGCTCTTGCGCTTCGGCCAGACTGATCAGGTCGCATCGATGTCGCAGCCAATCGATCTGACGCTTGAACCCAGAAGTCGATATTGTCCAGCCGTTGGGGTGCTGGTCCGCGACACGATGGTAGAACAGCACGCATATCGGCTCGCATTGTCGCGCAGCGCGATCTGCCGCCGCGTAACGTCGCACGGGGAGCGTCGCCATGTAGTACGCGTTCAACAGCAGGTTCTTGAGCGGGTTCATGCAGTTTCAACTCTTTGCGAAGACGACGCCTTGCTTCAGCCAATCCTTGACCGTCGACGCGGCAAGCACGGCGCGGCCGTGGAGCCTCGCCACCGCCCGATTCGGAAACACCAGAAAGTCGTTCATTGGCTTCGGCTCGGCGCGATAATGCGATTTGTACGGTTCGTCGCCACGGAGGAAATCGAAGTGATCGTACCCTTCCTCAATTGCCTGCTTCGTGGTCAGCAAGTGCGCCAGTCGGCCGGGCGACTCGTCGAGACGGTTCGTATCGATGCCGCATTGATAGGTGAACACCGTATCCGGACTGCTGAAGTGATACTCGGCCGCGAAGGGCGCGCCGTCGAACTCGATCCACGACATGCGGAGTTGTCCCGTTGCGAGCAGTCGCGAGGTCACTTCGCGGTGAAATTCGTAAAACTGGTTCGATGCAAAGCAACCCGATTCGCCGAGTCCGGTGCGACGACGCTGGTGCAAATCGACGAGCACCTTCCATGCCTGTTCGAGTTGGTTGGAATTCGTTACGACGTGCCAGCAACTGCGTCCTGAACTTACTTTCCGATCGTAGCATTGCCGCAACCGCCTGCGATGCGACCGCGACAGGCTGGCGAGATATTCGTCCCATGTTGCTGGCAGATCGATGATCCAGCAAGTTTCGGCCTGCTTGCCAGACACGAGCGAGTCGCGTGCTTCCAGTTCGCCCACCAAGAGCGCCATCGCCTCGTCGCCTTCGTCGATCGCAAGCAACTCAAGCCGGTCCCATTGGTCGTTCTTTGTTGTCACGTATTCGGCAATGGTCGAAGCAACGTTGGCGAGGTGATCCGGGTGGTAGAGAATGGACTGGTGATCGGTGCAGACTTCGCCGCTGCCCAACGGGCGAAGGATGTTGCCGTGCATCCGCGTCCGCTCCAAGTACCACGGCGCGAGACCCACCAGCGTGCCTTGGGCGTTCTCGGCGTCGTCAATCACGCAAATCACATAGAGCGAGCGTTCGCCCGGTGCGCCGTAGTGCTTCCACCACGTTGCCAGCCAATCCCACGAGCGCATCGGCATGCCAGCGGCCAGCGCGTTCCAGCCGGCTTCGAGCGCGAGAAGTTCCGCATGCGTGGTAATCAGCCGTACTCTCATCGCCTAGTGCTTCGAGGTGCATTGTTCTCGGTAGATAAGCAACTCTGGCGTGGCAATCCGCGAAAGCAAACGGAGACCGCGACATCGCGGTTACTTCCACGTGTTCCCCAGCCAGTTTATGGCAGTCGTGCGGCATAAGCCACATCCGGCTGATGTGGCTCGCGGGCCAAATGTTGCCGAATCACCACGTTGCGTCCGCCGGACAATGGCCGATTTGCCGCCAAGTCAGCCGCGACGCCCAGCCGGAATTGCCGCCCTTTGAGGCCCATCGCGAGCAAGAACATGAAAAAATCCCAAGGGTACTGAACATAGGGGTGCAGATTGAAACACATGGGCGAAATTTCGGGGGTGGGTCCGATTGTAGGCTCGGCGTCCATCCGGAAGTGAAACATTGCATTTTCGGTGTTTACGAAAGCAAGCGTTGAGTGATGGTGAATGAACTTCCACGATTTTGACACCAGGCTCGTTCCTGTTAGCGTCGGAACGTACCACAAGACACGAAGATTCATTTCTGGTCAGACTCTCTATTCCAGCGGGAAATGTCGGCTTGGATGCCAAGTCGGCAATGAAAGCTCTGTAAGCAGGTCTGGGCGGGTTGTTGCTCCTTGGCAGCAATTCGTCTCGCTGGGTCGTTGCAAAAAGGCAACTCGGAGCCGCTTCGGCTGACAACGGAATTTGCCGAGGGGTGGAAAGCCCAGGGGAATCGCGGGCAGCGGTCGACCGGAAGCAGCCGAATTCGTGGCTGGCACGGCGGCTGCAAGGCATCGGGGCGGGCAGCGATGGTTGGGCCACGCCTGTTCATGGCAGAAACTGCGTAGCCCACCCAAGCTGGTAATCGCCGAGAGCCGATGTCCAGGGGGTATTCATGTCGCCGATTTCGCGCGGGATTTCAGTCCACGAATCGTGGTTTCATAGTATTCATCGTCTGATCGATGCAGCCGTGATCTGTGGCGTGGTCCGTTTCTCGCTGCTGCACACGGACGAAACCGGCTGGCCGCATATTTTGGCCATCGCGGCGGCCACGATCCTGGTTCATCACGTCGTGGCCGAGTTGAGCGGATTGTATCGCAGTTGGCGAGGCCTGCAGCTTCGTCAAGAAATGGTCTGCGTGCTGCTCACCTGGTCGTACACTGTTCTCATTCTGTTGGGCTTCGGACTGGTAGCCCAGTACAACGCGGAATTTTCCTACTCGTCGAAAATGGTCTGGATCTGCGGTACGCCGGCGCTCATGGTGGCAGCCCGGATCATGCTGCGAAAGACTCAGCAACGGCTGCGGGTGCATGGCTTCAACACCCGCACGTACGCAATTTGTGGCGTGAATGAACTAGGAATCCAACTCGCCCGGAATACCGAAAGCGCCCCGGAAATGGGACTTCGCCAGGTGGGTTTTTTCGACGATCGGTCAGCGGAGCGGACGGTCGCGCTGCCAGCAGCACTTGGCCGACGGGCCGGCAATCTGGAGGATCTCGTAGCTCGAGCACGCCACGGCCAGATCGACATCGTGTACATCACGTTCCCAATGCGGGCCGAGGAGCGGATTCGTGGCGTGCTGGCGAAGCTGGCCGACACCACGGCGAGCGTGTACATCGTCCCCGACTTTTTCGTGTTTGAGTTGTTACACGCCCGCTGGACGAATATCAAAGGCTTGCCGGCGGTAAGCGTGTTTGAAAATCCACTTTATGGGGTCGATGGTTTGCTGAAGCGAGCAGTCGATCTCGCGTTGGGAGTAGTGCTCCTGGCCGCCGCGGCGGTGCCGATGCTGCTGACCGCGGCCGCCATCAAGCTGACATCGAAAGGGCCGGTGTTCTTTCGGCAGAAGCGTTACGGCTTGGATGGCAGGGAGATTCTGGTGTGGAAATTCCGCACGATGACCTGCTGCGAAGACGGTTCGAACGTGCGGCAGGCAACGCACAATGACAATCGCGTTACACCCATTGGCCAGATCCTGCGTCGCATGTCCATAGACGAGTTGCCACAACTGTTCAATGTACTGGAAGGGACGATGTCGCTCGTCGGCCCGCGACCGCACGCCGAGGCCCACAATGAACAGTATCGCCCGCTCATCGAGGGCTACATGCTGCGTCACAAGGTGAAGCCGGGCATTACCGGCCTCGCGCAAGTGAATGGCCATCGGGGCGAGACGGAGACGCTCGAGAAAATGGAACGTCGCATCAAGTGCGATCACCAATACATTCGCGAATGGTCGTTCGGAATGGATCTGCGCATTCTGGCGAGGACGCCCTTGGTGGTTGTGTCGCAGCGGAATGCGTATTGAGGAAAGGCACCCGTCGTTCGCGGGGGATTGTTTGTGGTTTCTCACGGCATGATCCCGAGATGGCACATTCACGAGAAACCATCGCCGACTCGACGATTGAAAGAAGGCAAACTCGCTCCCATTTGTAATTGTCGAACACACGTTGAGGAAAACTACCATGAATAATGCACGCGAAATGGGTTTGAATCCCGCCGACCTGGTCCGAATCGTTCGCACGCATGTGCGTCTCTGGGCAATTCCGGGCGTGATTTGCGCCGTGCTGGCCGCGGCTTACGCCTTGATCACCCCGCGCGAATGGTGTGCCACCCAGACTCTGATCATCCGAGCGGAAGCGGCCGGTGTTCACGAATCGCAGGTGGGAAAGTTTTCGGATCTTTCAGAAATGAAGACGCTACAGGAGACGATTCTCGAACTCGCGAAGTGCCAAAGCGTCGTGCTGGCGACCCTCCGTGAAAGCGGCCCCCCCGCCAATTACCGCCGGCCAAGCCAATGGCCAACACCCACGGATGTCGATAAATTCCGCAAGCAAATCGATATGCGGCCGCCCGGCGGCGCGGAATTCGGCAAGACCGAAGTATTTCACCTGTCGGTACGCGACACCCATCGTGAGCGGGCCGCGCGATTGGTTGCCACGCTCTACGATCAAGTCCAAATCCGTTTGAAGCAACTTCGCGACGAGCGCGCCCAAGGCATGATTGCAGAACTCGAACGCACGGTTGCCATTGCCGACGAGGATCTGGTTGCGAGCACTAAACAGCTTTCCACCCTGGAAGTCGCGATGGGCGCTGATTTGGCTGAGTTACGAACCCTTAACGGAGTGGTCGGCGGCCAGGGAGAAGTCTCCCAGGAGTTGCAAGCGATTGAGACCGAGCGGCGCGCGAATGAGGCACGGCAGCGTGAAGACAAACAACTCTTGGAACTGCTCCATGGGGCGGCAGCCGATCCGCAACAGCTCGTGGCCACGCCTGGCAGCCTGCTCCGTTCACAGCCTGGCGTGCGCCGACTGAAGGACGCGCTCGTCGACGCCCAAGTCCGCAAAGCGGCCCTGCTTGGCAGCCGATCCGAGAAGCATCCTTTTGTGGTCGCCGCTACCGAGTCCGAGCAACTCATCCAGAAGCAGTTGCATGAAGAACTCTCGGTCGCCATTCGAGGCGTCGAAGTTGATCTCGAGCTTGGTGACGATCGGGAGCAGTCGCTGCTGGCCAAGTGGACCGCCGCCCGCGAGCGGCTTACGCGGGTGGCCGAAAACAGGGCACATTATGCCAATCTGGTTGCAGCGGTTGAGAATCACACCAGTCTGGTGGAATCCGCTCGCAAGAATCTCGCAGAGGCTCGCGCTCTCCAAGTCGGCGCGCAGAGCGCGAGTGTGATTGGAGGCATCGATGGCGTTGAGATCGGCAACCGTCCCGTCGGACCTGGCCGCACGACAATCACCGCGGCCGGCGGTGTCGCCGGTTTGCTCCTTGGCTTCGGCCTCGTGTTCCTGGTTGCCACTTCACAATCCACGGAAGGGGTAGTTTCCCAGGCTGGATCCGCCTCACTTCTTGGTGGCATGGAAAGCGAAACAGTCAGGAATGGCCATTCTGCCGCGGAAGTTTTCGTGAACGGTCATGCCGATCACCATGCGAACCGCGAATCGAATGGCAAGCATGCAAATGGCAAGATGGCCGCCGTTGGCATGTTTCATGGCGGAACGCTCGACGAAACCAACTGAAACGGGATAGACGAAAAGCACGGACGGAATGGTTGGTAAGGTTCCGTTCTTGAGCAGCATCGGAAAGCTAAAGCTTGTAAGTGTGGAACGGGTACGCAGAAGGAACGCTCAAGATTCAGTTTCCAGCCCATTTGCCGATTATGCCCATCGTTATCATTATCGCCGCACTCGCCGCCATCGTTTGGGGATCGATCTGCGCCCGCCGTGGATCGATTGTCGTTGGTTGCGGTCTGTTCATGATTGTCGGCTACGTTCTCGGGCACGAATTCTGGCACGCGAAGATCGGCCCCCTGCCGGTGACGCTGGATCGCATCGTGCTCGCCGCCGTCGTTGCAGCGTTTGTCATTCAGTGGCGGTTGGGAATGGTCGAAGCAAAGCGACTGGTCGGCGGCGACTGGCTGCTGGCCGCGTTATTGCTAGTTCTTACCACGAGCGCTCTATTGAACGGTCAGCCGGAAGTGGCAAACCCTGATTCCACTTGGGGCCGATTGGCATTCAGCTACTATTTGTCTTCCCTGCTGTATTGGATCGCGCGACAGGCATCGCTCACACGCCGCGAATGGCAACTGCTGCTGACCGCGTTCGTGCTCCTGGGAACCTATCTCGCGTTAACGGCAGTTGCCGAAATCACCGGCAAGTGGTCCTTTGTGTTTCCGCGTTATATCGCAAACCCCAACCTGGGCATTCACTTCGGCCGTGCCCGCGGCCCCAACCTCAACTCCGCAAGCCTTGGCATCTTCCTGACGGCATGCCTGTGGTGCGGCTGGTGTCTTCTGTCGCGAGTCGTGCGGCCTTGGCAACAGCTCGCAATCCTGCTCGTGCTGCCGCTCATGGTCCTCGGCGTGTTTCTCACGTACACCCGCTCGGCCTGGCTCGGCCTCGTGGCGAGCGGCTTGGTCGTTGCGGCCTTACAGATCCCACGCCGGTGGCGGTTTCCCGTACTCACGACGGCCATGCTGGGGGGCGTCCTCATCACTGCCTTGTCCTGGGGTCACCTCATTGGGCTCCAACGCGAAGGCTCGGCGGCCGAGTCGCACCATTCGGTCGATCAGCGCAAGTCATTCGCTTATGTTTCGTGGCAGATGTTCAAGGACCATCCCATCGATGGCGTCGGCTTAGGCCGGTTCTACGACCTCAAACTGCCTTATCTCTCCGACCGACGGCAAGAAGTCGAACTGGAATCGATTCGCGCATTGAACCATCACAACACGCTATTAAGTTTTCTTGTCGAAACGGGCATGCTCGGTTTGGCCGCTTTCCTGGCGGTCTTCGTGATATGGACAAAATACGCATGGCAACTTGCCAAGAACCGCGCCATCCCATCGTGGATGCGCGGGCAGGGCATCCTGATGCTCGCGTTATTGATGACCTACCTCTCTTCGGCCCTGTTCCACGACCTCACGCTGGTGATGCCACAACAATGGCTGCTATTCCTGTTTGCCGGCCTGACCACCAATCTGTGGCAACAGGCTCCAGCCATCCAAAGCTCCACCGTCGTGAGAGGCACTCCAATAGCTAGAGTTGAAGACGAGCGTGGTTGGGATGCTGTTTCGATCGGCAGCTCAAATGGCAACGAAAACCAGCCCCGCGTCGAACCATCCCAGACCTTGCCAGTGTGAATCCCCGAAAGTTCCGCCAAGCCATCCTGACGCTGAGGGCATCATGAGTAACACCGTTGATTTGTTCGGCATGCGAATCTCTCGCATCACGCTCCGCGACACAGTCGGGCAAGTGCTCGACTGGTGCTCGGCGCCGCGAGGTGAATGCTGCCGCTATGTTGTCACGCCGAATGTCGACCATGCCGTGATGTTCGCCCATCGTGCGGACTTGCGGGCTGCTTATGCCAATGCCGCGCTTGTTCTGGCCGACGGGGCGCCGATCGTGTTTGTGGCGAACTTGCTAAAACTTCGCCTGCCAGAACGTGTGGCTGGCAGCGATCTTGTGCCAAAACTATTCGACGCCGCCCGCAAACCACTTCGCGTGTTCCTGCTTGGTGCCGCGGCAGGCGTGGCCGAACTGGCGTCTGCTCGTATCGTCCGGCAGTGGCGTCGTATCGAAGTCGTCGGCACATACTCGCCACCGCCCGGTTTCGAAAGCGACAGCCAGGAGAATGCTCGCATCCTGGCGATGATCTCCGAGGCCCGGCCCGATCTTCTCGTGGTTGGCCTCGGTGCCCCAAAGCAGGAACTGTGGGTTCACCACCATCATCGCGAGTTGCCAGCCAAGGTGGCGCTCTGTGTTGGGGCAACAATCGATTTCCTCGCCGAACATCGACGCCGCTCGCCTGTCTGGATGCGGCGCGTTGGGCTGGAATGGCTGCATCGCGTCCTGTCGGAGCCGCGGCGTCTCGCTGGCCGCTATGCCCGCGACGCCTGGGTTTTCCCGCAACTCGTCTGGCGGGAATGGCGTCGGCTCTATTCCTGAGCGGTTGCAAGCGGCTATATTCGGCGTCATGCTCGATGGAAACATTCTGATTGTTGCGGTCGACGGCCTCCGCGGATCGTCACTCGGGGCTTACGGCAATACGCTTTCCCCGACGCCCGCCTTGGACCGGTTTGCCGCCGACTGTTTTCTGCTCGACGCTTGCCTCTCTGCCGCGCCCGAGCTGCCTGCCGTGTATCGCGCCCTGTGGCAATCGTTGCACCCGTTGCGGAGCGACTCGTATGTGCAACAGCAGGCACTGTCGCCCGCGATGCCGCAGGTTCTTGCCGATCGCGGCTACCAAACCACCCTGATCACCGATGAGCCGGTACTCCTCTCGCTGCCATCGACAGCCGCTTTTTACGAATGCTTGCAAGTTACCGGAGCCGCGGACAATCGGGCGAGCGCCGCCTCGCAGACAAGCCTTGCCCAACTGTTCGCCACCGTGTGTGACGCCGTGGAAACCGGCTCAGGTCCACGAAGATTGATTTGGGTGCATGCACGCGGCATGTACGGCCCGTGGGATGCGCCGCTTGAACTGCAACAATCGCTGCTCGACGAAGGCGACCCACCCCCTGTCGAAGCAACCGATCCGCCGGACTTGATCCTTTCAAGTGTAGACGATCCCGATACGGCGTTTCGCTATTCCTGCGCCTATGCCGCGCAAGTGGCGGTCCTCGACGCCTGCTGGGAAGGACTCATGGAGACCCTTGG
>JAKEGR010000414.1 GCA_022615465.1 Planctomycetota bacterium
AGCGCTGGGTGGCGATTGCACGGTGTGCTTTGCCAACATGGGCAAGCGGGTGGCGGGAAGTGTTCGCCACGCAGCGTTGCACGAGCACCGGCTATTTCTGTTTCCCAGTGCCGAACAGAAGAAAGAGTTCCAGGCCCATCCGGACAAGTACGTCGATGTGGACTTGGCACTCGATGGCAACTGCGCTGTGTGCCAAGTCGAGATGCACAAGGACGTGCCGGGAAAACCGGAAATCGCCGCGATCCATCAGGGATTGCGGTATCTGTTCCCCTCGGAGAAGCAGCGAGACATGTTCCTGGCCAATCCAGCGAAGTACGCCGCGAAGCCGGCTGAGGGCAACCAAGCGTCGGCCAGAACCGCCGGCGAACAGTTGGTGAGCGTCAAGGGCAAGAGCGGCTGTGCGGGTTGCGACCACGGCGTCACGCCGATCGGTTCGCCAGATGAGTTGGGGTTGGCCGTCACAGGCGACGATGGCAAGGTTTACGTGGTCGAGGATGCCCACAAACTTTATCCCAATGCGTACGAGCACCGCTTCGAGGGGCTGCCGCTGGAAGTTGCGGGCAAGGTGCTGAAGCGTGACGGCAAGATCACGTGGATTCAGCCATCACAATTGAAAGTCCTCAACTAGAGGCCGCAATGGGGTTCCCCGCTGGATGGGACCACGCCGTGACGGTTGCCGTGACGAGGTGGGTTGCCGAGGTCGAGTCACTAAGCCCTCAGCCAATCCGCATTCAACATTCAATCTGGGAGCGGCAGACTCGATCCCAGACATCTTTCCCGCCCACCAGTCGTTCGACCGCATATCCATCGGAACACGTTCGCCGCTGGAAACGCGGCTGCACGAACAGGCGCACCCGTGTCGTCGCGCCAGATTGACAAACAAGGAACCTGTCCATGGTCACCACCATGAAAACATTCTTCACATGGTTTGCGTCGCTCTTGTTCTTCGCCTCGGTTTTGACCGCTACATCGCACGCTCAATCGCCGAATGATGGCCAGGGTGTCGATGCGTCGCCAGCGGTCACAGTTCACGCCGAATTCTTCGTGAACGAGAAGAGCCGAAATGGCGAACTGTCGGTCACCGCCAGTCTCCGCGACGGATACCACATCTACGCAATGACGCAGCCCAAGCCGTTTCTCGCCACCAAGATTCACGTCAAGCCGTCCGACCAGGTCAAAGTCTCTGAGTCGTTTACGCCCGCGCGTCCCCCGTTGATGTTGCGGCACGAGTCGATCGACGTTGATTTGCACGAGTACGAAGGCTCGATCACCTGGACAGCGCCGCTCAGGCTCACTGGCGACGTCGATCTGCGCACCGTCGAAATCTCTGGAGAAATCTTCGCTCAGGCGTGCGATGCGCGAGGATGTCTGCCCCCGAAGAAATACGCATTCACCGCGGAGTTCAAGCCGGCGCCGGTGACGGCCGCGGCGAGCATCGCCTTCCGCGAACCAATCAGCAAGGAGGCCGCGACCCCCGTCGATGCTCCGCGTGCCGCACCGACTGCCAAGGGTGCGACGCAGCTTGACTTCGACAAGATCGAGACCGCAGGCGGTGCCAGCAAACAACTACCGTTGTCCATCGTTTTGGCGATGGCCTTTGCCGCGGGGTTCATCCTTAACTTTATGCCGTGTGTGCTGCCAGTGATCGGCCTGAAAATCATGGCGTTCGCGCAGCAAGCCGGCGATCGCCGCGGCCGGATCTTCACGTTGAATCTCTGGTATTCGTTGGGACTCATCTCGGTCTTCCTGGTGCTGGCGACGTTGGCCGCGTTCCTTGGACTTGGTTGGGGCCAGCAGTTCAGCAGCGTCACGTTCAACGTTATCCTCGCCGCGGTCGTCTTTGCCTTCGGCTTGAGTTTCCTCGGCGTGTGGGAGATCCCGATCCCCGGCTTTGTCGGCTCCGGCGGAACCAGCCACCTTGCACAGCGAGAGGGCGCGGCGGGCGCATTCAGCAAGGGCGTGCTCACCACCGTTCTCGCCACGCCGTGCAGTGGCCCACTATTGGGTTCAGCGCTGACATGGGCGGTCACACAACCGCCGTTGTTCACTTACCTGGTCTTCGCATTCGTCGGGCTGGGTATGGCGAGCCCCTATCTGCTCGTCGGCACCTTTCCAAGACTGATCGCATTCTTGCCGAAGCCCGGGGAGTGGATGAATACGTTCAAGCACATTATGGGTTTTGTCCTACTGGCCACCGTGGCGTATCTCCTCAGTTTCATGCCGATCCCCTACGTCATGCCGACGGTGACGTTCATGATTGGACTGGGGGCCGCTTGCTGGTGGATTGGCCAAGTTCCGCTGACCGCCAATCTGGACAAGAAGGTGAGCAACTGGATTCAGGCCACTGCCGTCGCAGTCGTCGTCGGCTTCGTTTCGTTCGGCTGGCTGCAGGGCGTAATGACTGACCGGTTTGAACGAGCCGTCGATCGGGAGTTAGCCGTTCGCAACGTCGCGTTGGGAGCTTCGACCCCACGCGGACCGCAAGCTGGCCGCGAGCGTCCGTGGCAACCCTACTCGCACGACCTGCTGGCGCAATACACTGCGGCGGGAAAGACGGTCTTCGTTGACTTCACCGCCGATTGGTGTCTGACGTGCAAGGCTAACGAAGCTGTCGCGATCAACCATGCCGAAACACGCCGATTCATTGCGGACAACGGCATCATCACCTTGAAGGCCGACAAGACGCAGCCGGCGCCCGAGGTGGACGCGTTGCTGCGGAAGCTGGGCAACAAAGCCGGCTCGATCCCGTTCTACGCCGTCTTTCCCGCGGCCAATCCGAACCGGCCGATCCTGTTGGACGGCATGTTCACGTCCCCTCTGCCGATTCTCAACGCCTTGCGGAAGGC
>JAKEGR010000415.1 GCA_022615465.1 Planctomycetota bacterium
AACTCCGCATCGCCCGGCGTGCGCGGGAACGGGATCACATCACGGATATTGGCCATGCCCGTGACGAATTGCACCATCCGCTCCAGACCCAGGCCGAAGCCGGAGTGGGGCACGGTGCCGAAGCGGCGCAGGTCGAGGTACCACCAGTAATCCGAGACATTCAGACCCTGCTCGACCATCCGAGCCTCCAACACGTCGAGACGCTCCTCGCGCTGGCTGCCGCCGATGATCTCGCCGACACCCGGCACCAATACGTCCATCGCCCGAACCGTCTTGCCCCCCTCGTTCACACGCATGTAGAACGGCTTGATCGCGGCCGGATAGTCGTACAGGATGAGCGGCTCGCTGAATTGCTCTTCCGTAAGATACCGTTCGTGCTCGGCCTGTAGATCGTGCCCCCACTCAACAGCAAATTCAAATTGTCTGCCCGATGCCTTCAGCAAGTCGACTGCCTTGGTGTAACTCAGCCGACGGAATTTGCGTTCGGCGACCTGCTGTAGACGCTCGATCACGCCCTTGTCGATGTGCTCGACAAAGAACTGCATATCCTCCTGGCTGTCGGCGAGCACGTCGCGGCAAATCCGCTTCAAGAAACGCTCGGCGAGCTCCATGTTGTCCGTCAGTTCGAAGAACGCCGCTTCCGGCTCAACCATCCAGAACTCGGCCAGATGCCGCGTCGTATTCGAGTTCTCGGCTCGAAACGTCGGCCCAAACGTGTAGACCTTGCCGAGCGCCGTGGCATAGATCTCGCCTTCCAGTTGGCCGGAAACCGTCAGATACGCGGGCCGGTGAAAGAAGTCCTGACCGTAATCAACACCGCCCGTCGGCGTCCGAGGAACGTCCGCTGGATTCAGCGTCGACACGCGAAACATCGCCCCCGCCCCTTCGCAGTCGCTGGCCGTGATAATCGGTGTGTGCAGGTACAGGAAGCCCTCCTCCTGAAAGAAATCGTGAATCGAACGGCAGAGGCGGTTCCGCACCCGGGCAATCGCCCCGAACGTATTGGTCCGTGGCCGTAAGTGAGCCCACTCCCGCAGCTTCTCGAACGAATGCCGCTTTTTCTGCAACGGATACTGCTCGGGGTCGGCCCAACCATGCACCACAATCTCGCTTGCCAGCACTTCCGTCGCCTGCCCTTTGCCGCCAGATTCCTTCACCTCGCCGCGTACCGTGATACTGCACCCGGGCGTGAGATGCTTGACTTCCGATTCGTAGTTCGGCAAGTTCGCATCAACGACCACTTGAATGTTCGCCAGACACGAACCGTCGTTGAGTTCTAGAAAACTAAACCCGCCCTTCGAATCGCGCCGCGTACGCACCCAACCACGCAACTCGGCCTCACGACCAATCGCAGTGGTACTCCTCGCATCCTTGACGGAAATAGAAACCATGCTACTTCAAGATGACAGGCGTTGACTGTTCGACATCGCTTTGCCAAAAAGTCTACATGCTGCGATTGTTTCTTTCTTTTTGCGCGACAGCCCGGTTAGATCGATTCGCCTTGGATGTAACTGCGCATCGCGTTATTCTCCCTTTCCAATTCGCTGTGCTGCGCCTTGACGATGTCACCGATCGAAACGATTCCGCAGAGCTGGCCCTCACACAGGATCGGCAAATGCCGGATGCGGTGCTCGGTCATCAATCCCATGGCCGTCTCGATGTGATCCTCCGGACTCGCGGTGATCAGATTCTTGGACATCACCTCGGCCACGCGTAGCTTGCCGAAGGTCTCGCGGTGTGCGTTCTGGGTACGCAGCATATCACGTTCCGTGATAATCCCCTGGATGCTTCTGCCGACGTCGCCCACCAGCAATGCGCCAATGTTGTGGCAAACCAGTTCCGCGACGGCCTCGTCCAGTGTGAACTCGGGGCTGATGCAACGCACTACGGTTCCCTTGTCTTTCAGAATCTCTTTAAGCAGCATCGCTTCCTTCCTCAACACGAATTAGCGCAATCCGGCGCAGGCCACGAGTAGTAGCAATCGCTGATTCAACAGTACCGCCGCCCGTGGGTCATTGTCAACAAAAACATTTCATGGGAGCCAGCGGAACTCCTCTCTGCCTGGATTGCACGCTACAGTCCCTCATTTAGTCGCTGCAAATCGGCCGGTGCGAAAAGGCCGTCTTTGCGAACCAACTCGCCGTCGAACCAGATCTCGCCGCCGCCATAGTCGGATCGCTGAATCTGCACAAGATCCCAATGGATGCGGCTGCGGTTGCCGTTGTCGGCGATTTCGTAGGCGTTGCCGGGCGTGAGGTGGAACGAGCCGCCGATCTTTTCGTCAAACAGCGTATCGAGCATCGGCTCCCGCACGCGGTTGTTCACGCCGATCGCCCATTCGCCGCAGTAACGCGCCCCCTCGTCGGAATCGAGCAAGGCGTTGAGTTTCTGCGTTTCGTTCGACGTCGCACGAACGATCTTGCCCTCCTTGAACTCGAACTCCACGTTCTCGTACACCGTGCCCTGGTAGCGGGAGGGCGTATTGAACCGAATCCTGCCGTGGATGCTGTCGCGAACCGGAGCTGTAAAAACTTCACCGTCCGGAATGTTGCGCTCGCCAAAGCACTCGATCACGGGTATCCCTTGAATCGAGAATTCCAATTCGGTGCCTGGTGCAGTGATCCGCACACGGTTGGCCGCCCGCATCCGTTCGGCCAACGGCTTCTGCGCTTCACGCATGGCGGCATAGTCGGCCGTACAGACACTAAAGTAAAACTCCTCGAACGCCGGCGTACTCATATTGGCCGCCTGCGCGAACGATTCGGTCGGGTAGCGGAGCACGACCCACTTGGTCTTCGTGATCCGCACATCGGTATGCACCTGTTTCCACCAGTGCTGCTGGTAAAGGTCCATCTTGCTTTGCGCCACGTCGGAAAACTGGCTGCTGTTCGCCGCGCCGCGAATGCCAATGTAAGCCTGCACCTTCTCCATCCGCGCGCTTTCAAGCTCACCGGCTAGCTTCATGCTCTCTTCCGTTGCTGCCTGATAAAGCGACCGCAGCACGGTGTTCGATTTCCAGGAAACCAGCGGCACGGCCCCGCGACGGGTCGCACCTTCAATCAGACGGCAGACAATCGCCGCGTCGGGCAAATCAAACGCTTCAATCAGAACCTTCTCGGCCGGTTGGAGCCGGCAACTGTGGTCGAGCAGAATAGTGGCCAAGGTGTCGAGACGTGGGTCGTGCATGGCGGAAAAGATACCGCAAATCTTGCTTGGCGTATAGTTCCAGTGTATCCAGTTCACAGCCTGTTGAGTTTCCGTCGCGACTGCTATCGCAATCCATTGTGCCAAAATCGACGGAAGCAATACAGTAGACCACCGGGTTAGCCTCCATCACGGACAAGATACTCAAGAACCTTTGTCATCAGAGCGTTAATTCCTGCATAGTTGGCCGCGGGTACGCCCCGAAGCGCCGGTTCCGTCTGGATGAAACGCCGCGGAAGCAGTTCGTTGGCGCAGTTGCTGATGATCGCTTCCGCACTTCCAGGTGTCGTCTCAAGGTGGAACTGCAAGCCGATAACCCGCGCCCCAATCTGGAACGCCTGATTGCGACAGGCCTCGCTACTAGCAAGATGAACCGCGCCGGCAGGCAGGTCGAACGTCTCCCCGTGCCAGTGGAAGACCTCGGCGATTGTCGGAAAGACGAAGGTGCCGGGCACGGCCGGTTCGGGGAATACAGGGAACCAACCAATCTCTTTCTCCGCGCCGGGATAAATTCGCGACCCCAGGGCGCTGGCGATAAGCTGAGCGCCGAGGCAGATGCCGAGTACGGCTTTGTTGCTTGCTATCGCGTCGGCGACGAAGTGCTTCTCTTCCCGCAGCCAAGGAAGCTGCTCTTCATCGTTCACACTCATTGGCCCGCCTAGAGCAATGAGGAAATCAATGTCGGCCATCGCCGGGAGATGCGTGGACTCAAAGAACCGCGTGTAGGTGACGCAAGCTTCTCGATGCGACAACCAAGCCTCGATGCTGCCAAGGCCCTCGAACGGAACGTGCTGTAGAATGTGGACGTGCATAGCAGTCTGTTGAAAAAGGGGGACTGGCTCGCGGAACGCTTGAAGAATCGTCTCAGTTTGACGTGGTCGCGAGCGTGCCAGTCTGCTTTTTCAACAGTCTGACAGGCACTATTTCCACCGAGGCTATAAATTGCGCGGGATGAGATTGAGGTCCAGCGCGAATACAAAGAGCATCAGGCTGACGATGAACACGAAACCGGCCGTGTGCATTGCGACGGCAAATTTTTCGTTCGCCGGCCGGCCGCGGATCGCTTCGTAGGCCAGAAACACCATGTGGCCGCCATCCAGCAGTGGAATCGGGAGAAAGTTAATCACGGCCAGGTTCGCACTCAGCATGGTGAGAAACACGAGCAGCGTCGAAAGCCCTTCGGAGGCCGAGTAGCCAGCCGCCTTGGCGATCGTCCACGGCCCGCCCAGCGCCGTGAGCGGCACCTGCGTGCCGATCTTTCGCAAAAAGCGGTAGACCATCGTGAGCGACTCGACCGTCTCATCCCAGCCGTACTTCAACTGCTTGGCAAACGTGTCGGCCTTGCGGATTCGCTCGATCGGCTGGAAAAAGAAGCCGCGTTCGGCGAGAAACACGCCATCGAGTTCCTGTGGCTTGAGTTTTGCCAGGATGGGTTCCGACGCACCATTTCGCTCGAATGTGAACTCAATTTCCGTGCCCAACGGCGTCCGCTGCAACGCATCGAGCAGCATCGGCCAATTTGCTCCGTCCGATCCGAGAGTGATATTTTCCGCCGATTCCGCATCTTTCACATCGTCGGGAAGGATAAACCGGGCCGAAATCAGCTTATCACCAGGTTGGACTTCGGCATCCGCAGCGGGGCTGTTCGGCACCACGGCCACCACCAGGGGATCAACCTCGTACGCGATTCCCAGAGCATCTGCCGCTGCCGGGGCGCGGGGCGGCAGGAGGGACTCGAGTTGGATTGGAACTCGCGGCGCGACAAGAACCGTCACTTGCTCGATTGGATTGCCGTCGTTGGCAGTTTGGCTCGCGGTTAATTCCACTTCCCGCCCCTCGATCGCGGCGTCGCGCAGATAGGCGCTCAACGTCGTTGCATCCCAGGAATCAAAGCTTCCGCCGACGCCGGCCATCGGCTTGCCATCGACGAGTTCGATCGAATCACCGACGGAAAGCCCCGCGGCGGCAGCCGGTGAATTAGCCTGGAT
>JAKEGR010000416.1 GCA_022615465.1 Planctomycetota bacterium
CCGCGCGGCCAAATCAACCACGGCGGAATGCGCCGGTTCTCATCGGGAAACGCAGGTGTCCCCTCACCACCCGGTGGGTGGCGGCTGAGTGTGCAAGTCGGCGGACCATAGCCGGGTGATCGTATAGCAGAATGACGCCCGACGCCAAGCACGACGCCGGCACGAATGGTCTCAGCCTCGCATCGTAGCGATCTCGGCGTCAGTCGGATTGGCAGGACTCCACCGCAAGAAACGCAGCCCCAGCGCAGCTGGAGCCTCTCTGGCGCGACCTCGCCGGTTGGTTAGTGGCGCTCGCTTTTTGAGTGATCCGTTTGCAAAGGGGAGGGAAATCGGCCTTCTATGAACAGTCGTTCATATTCATAGCATCGACGAAAACTCGATCGAAAACTTTCTTACTTACTTAGGACCGTCCCCAACAGAGTCCCCAAATACTTAGGAACGTCCCCTGCTTGGGTGTGGATCCTGGAAGACTAGCACGATGGAGCCGGCGGTCGGGGTTGAACCGACGACCTGCTGATTACGAACTGCAGCAGATCATCAATGAAGTCCGAAAGTTGAGGAGAATCAATGGGCAGATCGCGGCAAACCGTGACATTCCGGACGCAAACACGCAATTATCCACAACCGGAACGGGTCGCCCGCCCGTCGCAAGAATTCGGCGCTTCTCTTTCAGCAACCAGGCATCGTGGATGCGGACGGCCGGATGGCCCGGCGGGTGGTCCGCCGGGCCATCCTTGCGGTCGCGTTTCAATCGGCTTGGACGAAGTGCCCGCGCCGGTTCTCTTCCCAGCAGCGCTCTTGCCCGCCGCGGCAGAACGGCTTTTCCTCACCGTAGCTGACAATCTTGATTCGCCGATCCTCAATTCCACTTGCCACCAGATACCGCTTAAGGGCTTGAGCACGGCGTTCGCCGAGCGCCATATTGTATTCGTTCGTTCCACGCTCGTCCGCGTGTCCTTCAATGACAACGCGCCGGCTAGTCGACGTGCGTAGCCACTGCGCGGTCTGGTCAAGCGACGGCCGCGCGTCCGGCGAGATAATCGCGCTGTTGAACTCGAAAAACACATCGCTGAGTCCGACCACCACCGTGTCGGTATCTCGCGTACCCTCGAATTCCGTAGCCGCGCCCCTCTCCAGGCTCGTCGCGGAATCCCCGCCCGGCGTCGAACTGGCACTCGGTCCGACGCCAGCTCCCACCTCAACCATTCCCGACCGCTTCGCGCACCCGTCGGCGCCAACCCACACTAAAAGCCACACCACTGCTGAAAGACGAACGATTCTTCTACCTAGCACCATGCCCCTCTCCTTTCTCCGCTCAGTCTTGGTTGATCTGACTCCTCTGGGCCCAACGTTGCTCAATTCGGCGGCCGCAAAAACGACGACCCCGTTCGACTTCCCGCTCGTCATTACGCCATTTATCGGTTTCTGGAAATGCAATTCTGGGACCACGCGATCCACTCCTTGCGATCCACTCCTTACGCTGTTTTCAGTCGGGACTCCTGGTTGGAAACCCTGTGGTTTTGGTCCGGAAATTCCGCTTTCGTCTGGAAGGTGCGCATGTTGGAATTCGAAATACAGTTCAGTGCTTTTACCGCTGCCATCTCCAGGCTGTCCACGATCTGGCCTGTGGTCGACGTCAGCTTGGCGTGGAAAAACAGAAGTGGAATCGCGGACATCAGCCCAAAGGCGGTGGTGTTCATGGCTACCGAGATGCTGGCGGAGAGCAGGTCGGCCTTCTCGGCTGGGTTCGCGTTGGCCACCGCGGTGAAGGCTGTGATCAGTCCCATGATGGTGCCGAGCAGCCCCAGCAGTGTGGCGATATTGGCAAACAGCGCCACGTACGGCGTCCGCTTCTCGATCTGAGGGATGATCTCCATCATGCTCTCTTCCATGGCGATTTCGATGTCTTCACGACGCCGAACCACACCCATGCGAGCCAGTCCCATCCCGAGCATTTGCGAGACGGTGGATTTGTCCTCTTTGATTATCGACCGCGCCTTGTCGAATTCGCCATTAGCCAACACGGGGTGAAGCACATTCCACATTCTGCGGTTTATACTTCGGATGCGGTTCAACTGAAACGAGCGTTCGACCGTAATAGCCATGCCGGCTATGAACACGAGCAGGATAGGATACATGAACAACCCACCCTCTTGGAAAAAAGCCACTATTGAATGGAATCCCATTGCGTTCCTCCTTTTCTCGCCGGACCTGACACTCGATTATCGCGATCCTTTGTCGCCTGTGCTGCCCTCCTCGCCTTTCTATCCGGCGGGGAAAAACTCGATCGGGTACAGGATGGTCATCTTCTGTACATCTTCTTTCGGACCAAAGTTGAACCTCTTGATACGCTCCACAATCTTGGCTACGAGTTCGGGCGAAGCCAGATCGGTGGACTCCACTTTACACACGGACACTTCGCCGCTTATCTCGATGGTGATTCGCATCAATATTTTCCCACGCAGCGTTGGATCCTTACGCAATTCCGTGTTGTAGATCCGATAGAGCGCCGCCTTGTACCGATCGAAGACGATTTGAATTTCTTCGTCAGTTCGGCCAGAAGCAAGTCCATCGCTCACCGGCCTCGACGATTCCTCCAAACCCGCAATGGCACTTGCTACCCGTGTAAAGCCCACCCCGCCCCCGAGCCGTTCGGCATTGCCGTTTCCGACGTTGCGGCTGCCCCCGGCATTACCGATACCGCCGCTGGCGCC
>JAKEGR010000077.1 GCA_022615465.1 Planctomycetota bacterium
TCGTCGGATTGAGGACCATGTCGAAATCGCCAACGCTGGTCTCGAATCGCACTACCTGTGCAGGCACCGAGGATGCAACCAATAAACAAATAGCGAACGTAATGCCAACTCTCGAAATCATGCGCGTACCTGTTGGGAAATCGTCGAAGACGGTTGGTTCTGACTGGAACCTTCAGCATAATCCGCGGTTACATTCGCGTCAAAAAACTGGCGGAGGCATGGCCAGTGCTGACGCGGTAGAGGCGGCCAGAAGTGGCTTGAAAACCGCTCGCTTAGATTCGCGGCCGGATCCAATCGTTACAACCGGCATCCCAAGGGCAAGTGGAAAATGGGGTTCGGCAACACCGCTCTGCACCAGTTAGCGGCGTCGCTTGCAACGCGGGATGGCCGCCCCACCCTACAACGTCCCAAGCACTGTTACGATTGATGGCCTTCAAAATCGTGAATCGCCGTCGCGACGCTCTCCCCTGCCCTATCGCCAGCCGTGCATGCTCGCTAGCTGCCAACGTCAGCGGGTTGCAGCAGGAACTCCGGCAGCCGCCGCACGCGCCCTTCGCGATCGATGCATGCGATCGTGCTTTCCGCCTCGGCCAACAACTCGTCGCCTCGCCAAAACTGGTACGCATGGTCAATTCGAGCCGCCCGCGCGCGAACCGTGCGAACCTGTAGCCGCAAAGTGTCACCAAACCTGCACGGCCGAAGGTACTTGCAGGCGATCTTATTCACGACCAGAACAATGCCATCCCGCTCCAGGTCGGCATAGTCATAACCGAACGCCAAGAGCTGTTCGACACGAGCCAATTCACAGTATTTGAAGTAATTCGCATGGTGTACGAAGCCCTGGCCGTCGGTCTCATAGTACCGCACGCGAATCTCAATTTCATGGTCGGGAAGCATTGGTTAGCCATCACATTAGGGTGCGTTTCGGGCGACAGACTTCCCCAGCCTGGCGTTTCATATCTTCGCAGAACTGTAAGCCTAATCTGCTTGGGGAGCCTGATCTACGCAGTCGCTCTTGATTCCAAATATGGTAGTGTTTCCGGCCGCCGACTCCAATGTCGTTACCCAAGTTGCAAAAGCTGTGCAATTGCTTATAGTTACGTGTTATTGAGGTCTGCGCGTCGAATGGCCACGGGACCACCAAGGGGGGCCCAGCGAGCGGTCATTGGCGGCATGTGGCACAGGCTTGTTTCGTACGCAGACATCAATCATAGCCGGCCGGCTCCCCCCTGAGTCCGGTCGCACTCAGCCAGCCACTAACTCTCAGCGCCAAAGGACACCGCGATGAGTACCGGGGAAGGATCAGGTACCGAGTATGCCACCGCCCGCGGCCGCGACTACCCGTCGATCCGCCAATTCACCGTCTTTCTCGAAAACCGCGTCGGGCAGTTGATGGACGTGGTCCGCCGCTTCGAGGGGAGTAACGTCCGGATTGTTGCCCTGACGATCTCCGAATCGACCGAGTGCGCATTGGTGCGGTTTTTGCTCAGCGACCCCGAGCAAGGGCGCGAAATTCTCGAACGGGCCGGCCTGGCAATCGTCGAGTCGGACCTGATCGGGGTGGAGCTGCCCGATTCGCCCCAGCCGATGCTGCAAATCTGCACGGCCCTGCTCGCGGCCGAGGTGAACATCAGCCAGATTTATCCCCTTCTGCTCCGCCCCAACGGTCATCCCGCCGTGGCGCTGATGGTCGATAATATCGAGATGGCCATCGACACGC
Source organism: Planctomycetota bacterium (assembly GCA_022615465.1). GTDB lineage: Bacteria > Planctomycetota > Planctomycetia > Pirellulales > Lacipirellulaceae > JAKEGR01. The sequence continues at coordinate 1,721 of JAKEGR010000077.1, forward strand.
TTCACGCCAAGGGTTTTCACACGATCAACGAGGACGAACTCGACTCCCATTGAGTTCCCCTCGGTTCGGGCGGACACTTTGGTAGTTGACGCATAGCCGCACTCAGTTGAAACTAACGCTGAGAAGTTGCCCACCGCGGCAACCTGTCTCTCCGGTCTTACTCCGCAAACGCGGGTTTTCGTGACGGATTTTTTCTCGACCGATATTTCTCACCAAGTGAGCAAGATGGCGATTCGTATTACCTGCCCCGGTTGCCACACGCGGTTCAGCGTGGCCGACAAATTTGCCGGTCAGACCGGCCCCTGCCCCAAGTGTAAAACCAAAATCTCAATCCCCAAACCCGAAGATGAAGTCGTCATCCACACTCCGGAACACTCCGAGGCAGGCGCCGTGGGTACTGGCGGCCGACATGCACTGAAAACGTACCGACGCCAGGACACCCGGTTCCTGCCGCTCGTGTTCACGAGCGTTGTCGGCTTCGTGCTCGTGGCGCTGCTGATTGCACTCGTTTTGCGCAGTGTCGAGGGGCAGCCGAACAAGATCGTGACGGTGCTGGCCGCGATCGTTCTTGGGCCGCCGTTGGCGTGGGCTGGCTACACATTTCTGCGCGACCCGGAGTTGGAAGGGTATCGAGGCACGAACCTCATCCTCAGGTCTCTTGCTTGTGGGCTGGCCTACGCCCTCCTGTGGGGAGTGTGGATGTTCGTCGGCGGATATGTCGGTGGACCGGATGCCTTTACCAAAGGGATGGAAATCTACCAACTTGTCATCCTCGGCGTGCTGGTGCTCGGCATTGGCACCTTTGCCGCTTATGTTTCCTTCGATCTTGATCCTGGAAGTGGCTTCTTCCACGCAGCCCTCTACTTCGGCGTCTCTATACTGCTGCGACTCGCGGCAGGGCTTATTGCACTACCAGGATTGGGATTGGGGGCATGACTCGGCGGAAACTGCGACAATGCTCAATTTGCCGTTCCTTCTCATCACCAACTCATTACGCGGCCTGCGGCCGCAACCAAAATGTAGGGAACGCCGTCCCTGGCGTTCCGGCGATAAGGCAAATCCGGAACGGCACGGAGACACGTTCCCTACACGGCTTGTCGATCAACAACATGCGCGCACGGCGCGCGCATCACACACAGCAAGACTCTAGCCCCCTGATCCCTTCTCTCTGATGTCCAGCATCCCCAACATCCCCGAACTGGCTTCTTGGCGTCGTGGCGGCGGTTTGGTGAGAATTCCACCCGGAGTCGACGTGCCACTCACCGACCGCGTCCGGCGGCTGATCGACACCGCCCCGTTCCGTCGGCTCTCGCAAATCAGCCAACTTGGATTAGTGAGCCTCGTCTACCCCGCCGCAAATCACACCCGGCAGGAACACGCACTCGGCGCTTACCTGGCCGCAATGGAATACCTGGATCGTCTGGCGGCCGACGACCGCTTCACGGCCGCTATATCGCCCGCGAATGCCGAACTCTTCCTCGTCACCGCGCTACTACACGACATTGGCCATTTCCCCTTTGGCCACCCCATCGAAGACATCCACTTGCCGCATGTGCCAAAACACGAACAGCTCGCCCGCCGCTTTATCGTTGGCGGCGAGATCGGCACGCTGCTGCGCAATGACTGGAATCTCGAACCGGATGCAGTGGCCGATGTCGTCTCCAACCAACCCGGCGACCGCTCGCGCCGAATTCTCCAGAGCATGCTTTCCGGCCCAATCGACGTCGACAAAATCGATTATTTGATGCGGGACAGTCTTCATGCTGGCGTACCCTATGGCCGGCACTTCGATCGCCGCCGTCTGATTGCCAGCCTCTGCCTGAACGCGGCGGGCGACAGCCTGGCGATCACGGACAAAGGGAAGACTGCCGCCGAGATGATGGTCTTTGCCCGCTACGTGATGTTCAGTGAGGTCTATTGGCACCACGCCGTGCGAGCTGCCACGGCGATGCTCCAACGCGCGTTTTTCCTGCTTCACCATGAACTTGACCTGAATCACCTGTTCGAGCTGACCGACGGGCCGATGATCAACACCCTGGCTGCCGCAGCCGCCAACACCCCGGCTAGCGAACTTCTCGACGGTCTGTTCGGCCCGCGCCGCCGCCTCTACAAACGGCTCGCCGAGTACAGTTATTTTGAAGAGCCGGCGATATACGAGCGGCTTGCCCGGCGGCCATATCTTGAGTTGGTGAAGTCGGCCGAACTCATTGCCGAGGGGATGACGGCAGCACTTGGCGAATCGGTCGCCGGACACGAAGTGCTCGTCGATGCCCCGCCCACCGAGCTTGAAGTCGACTTCGATATTGAAGTGTTCTTTCCCAAGAAGGGCGATTATCGTCGCCTGGGGGATGTCTCTCCCGTGGTGCGAACACTTGCTCAGGATCAGTTTGACAACTATGTGAAGCAGGTGCGCGTGTTTGTCCATCCGCGCCTTGCCGCCCCACTTCGCGAATTAGCGGATATTCCTGACCGGCTCATGGCCGCCATCGGAAGGGAAAACTAGCCGATGGCGACTGCGAATGGCTCTCGCCGCTGGCATTTCCGCCGCGCCTTCGGCGGCATCACGGTCATCCGCACTTTACCTGCCGGCTCGATCAGTTCGGCTCGGTAGGCGGCCAGTTCCGCGGCAGCTTGATCTTCCGTCAATACTCGTTGCTGGACAAGAATGTCCGCCAACGATCGCTTGCGATCCGACTGAATCCAGAGCAGCCGCATCAGGTCTTCGCGCGTCATCAGGCCGAGATCGATCGCCACTTCCCCGAATCTCTCACGTGGCACTTCGTGCTGCGTGAGCAAGATCGCAAATATGTCGGAGGCCGAGATAATTCCTTCCTCGAGCGCAAGCTGACCAATCGGCACGAGATGCGTATGCTGCGCCTCGAGCGACGCCAAGAGCTGCTCGGCGGAAATAACGTGTTTTCGATGCAAGTACATGCCAAAGTGCATCGTACCCACCGGGCCAGTCCGCCCGGTCCACATTCGATCCTGTCCAACGGCACGATCGACGCAAGCGCGCTGACTGGACTTCTCGTGAAGCCTAGGCCAATCGCGGCACAATGCCAACCGGCCACGCGGCGCGATTAAGACACAAGTAACGGTTCTGCCGTCGGATGCGTACTTCCATTCCTCGCCGCAAATGGGGATCGGGCAGAAGATACCGTGGTCGCTACTCCCATCGGCGACTTTTCCGAACGCTTCGTCTGGACAACTTTCGCTTTGCCGGACGATAAGTCAATATAATCCGGTTACGAAACCTCGCCTGGCTTGCATTGGACGTGGGCCAGTAACTCCCCCGCAGGCGGAGCCTGGTACTGTCTTGAGCGATGGCCGCGGCCTTCCAGCCGCAGCCGCCTCACGAACCCACCCCCGAAAAGCCCTCCCCCACAATGCAAGCTCGAAGCCCCCACTTCTTGCTCTTCTCCGATGCTTTCGGTGAAGGCCGGCGTTGCGACCACTGGCGATTCGTCCTGCAATCGGTCGCAGACCAAAGGGTTCTGGCGGCCGAAGATGTTGAACCTGGCACGCGTGGAAGCCGCCTCGAATTGCTGGCCGTCGTTCGCGGCCTGGAATCGCTGGATCAACCTTCGCGCGTCACGCTCGTCACCACGAGTCGCTACGTCACTCGCGGCATCCGCCGTGGTCTGAGCCAATGGCGCGCCCGGCGCTGGCGATGGGAACGATTCGGTCAGCTTGTGCCGGTTCGCGATCACGACCTATGGCAACGGGTCGATCGCGCCCTCCATTTCCATCACGTCGACTGCTGTGCCTGGCACACTGAAAAACCGAGCCAAAATGAGACATGGGCAGCCTCGGCAGCCGCAATGCCACCCGCCCGGGCGGCCGTTCTGGCCCCGGAGAAGCCCGCGTTGACCCCGCCTGCCTCGGAACCAAGTGAATCAGTGCCTTTAGCGGCATGCGAGGTGGTGGAAACCCCACCGGAACAGGCCCTGTTGACCGTACAACGCCCGCGCCGCTGCCGATCCATCAGCGGTTTCAGGCCTTCCCCGCTGGCCCTGGCATTCAGCCGACTGCGGCAAACCGTTTTGGCCCCTCTGGCGGCCCTCTGGCGGCCGGCGTTTACCCGAGCGGCCTGACCGAACACAATAGATACCGTCGCGGGGAATCCACTCGGTGGGTACCCGTCCTAGCAAGGAGACTTCAACGTGCAGACACAGGTCGCATTGGATGCAATCGGACCAGTCATTCATGGCTACCATGAAAACCCCTTCGAGATCCTTGGTCCCCACGAAATCGAGCAATCGGGCCGACGGGCGATTGCCGTTCGGGCATACTTGCCGGAGGCCCAACGGGCATGGGTCGTGGACCCAGCCCACCGCCAGCCCATGCCCATGCGGCGAATCCACCCCGCCGGACTTTACGAGGCGATTTGTCCGGCGGACAGGAACCTCCGTAGTGAGTTGTCGGATCGCTACATCGAGACCGCTCGCTCTCAACACATCGCTCCCCAACCTTACCAACTCCGCGTGACTTACAAATCTGGTGAGACCCACACAATGCACGACCCCTATGCTTTCCCGCCGATGCTGACTGATTTCGACCTGCATTTACTAAACGAGGGAAAGCATTGGGACAGCTATGAACGTCTCGGCGCCCACTTGCGAACCATCGACGGCGTTTCCGGCGTGAACTTTGCCGTTTGGGCTCCGAATGCCGAAAGCGTCTCGGTCGTCGGCGACTTCAACCTGTGGGATCGCCGCAGCCATGCCATGCGCAAACATATCCCCAGCGGCGTCTGGGAACTGTTTGTTCCCGGCATTGGTGAAGACCAGCATTACAAGTTTTCGGTGAAACAACGCGGCGGGCATGTCGTCGATAAATGTGATCCGTATGGCTTTGCCGCCGAAGTGCCGCCCCGCACCGCCAACATCGTCGCCAATCTCAACAGTTACCAGTGGAATGACGCCCAGTGGATTGCCCAACGCGTCCAGCACAACGCCCTCGACGCGCCAATCTCGATCTATGAAATGCACCTCGGCAGCTGGCAGCGCGACCCAAGCGATCCCGAGCGATGGCTCAGCTACCGCGAACTTGCCCCGCGGGTGGCCGAGTATTGCAAACAGATGGGCTTTACCCACATCGAACTCCTGCCCGTGAGCGAGCACCCGTTCACCGGAAGCTGGGGCTACCAAACCGTCGGTTATTTCGCGGCTACCAGTCGCTACGGCACTCCGCGGGATTTCATGTACTTTGTTGATCTACTGCACCAGAATGGCATCGGCATCATCATCGACTGGGTGCCGGCCCATTTTCCCAAGGACGATCACGGCCTGCGATCCTTCGACGGCTCGGCCCTGTACGAACATGATGATCCTCGCAAGGGCGAGCATCCCGATTGGGGTACAATGATCTTCAACTACGGCCGCAACGAAGTGCGCAACTTCTTGCTGTCCAATGCCCTGTTCTGGCTCGACAAATACCACATCGACGGCCTCCGCGTCGACGCCGTGGCCTCCATGCTGTACCTCGATTACAGCCGCGGCGAGGGCGAATGGGAGCCAAATTGCTTTGGCGGCCGCGAAAACCTTGAAGCAATCGATTTCTTCAAGAAATTCAACGAGGAAGTGCATCTCCAGTTTCCAGGCGTGCTGACCATCGCCGAGGAATCGACCGCCTGGACCGGCGTCTCGCGCCCCACCTACGTCGGAGGCCTTGGCTTCTCGCTCAAGTGGAACATGGGCTGGATGAACGACACCCGCCAGTTCATGCACAAGGATTCGATCCACCGCAAATACCATCACGACGAACTCACCTTTTCGTTGATCTATGCGTTTACCGAAAACTTCTGTTTGCCCATGTCGCACGATGAAGTCGTTCATGGCAAGGGGTCGCTCCTGGACCAGATGCCCGGCGATCTGTGGCAGAAGTTCGCCAATCTGCGGCTCCTCTATGGCTACATGTGGACCCACCCCGGCAAGAAGATGCTGTTCATGGGCGGCGAGTTTGGCCAATGGAACGAATGGAACTGCAACGAGTCGCTCCAGTGGCATCTCCTCCAGTGGCAGTCGCACCAGGGCGTACAGCGTTGGCTCGCCGACCTCAACGCCCTGGTTCGCCGCGAGCCGGCGCTCCACCAGGTCGATTTCGAGTGGTTCGGATTCGAGTGGATCGATTGCCACAACTGGCAGGACAGCGTCCTGGCCTTCCTCCGCAAGGCGAAGGATCCGAGCGATTATGTGCTGGTGTGCTGCAACTTCACGCCCGTGCCACGGCACAACTACCGCATTGGCGTTCCCGAAGTCTGCTGGTTCGAAGAAATCAGCAACAGCGACTCGACGTTCTACGGCGGCAGCGACGTCGGCAACGGCGGCGGCATCCTGGCCACTAGCCAGGAAAGCCACGGCCGCCCGGCCTCGATCGAAGTCACCCTCCCGCCGCTGTCGGTTGTCGTCTTCAAACCCAAGCGGTAGGCCCGTCAACGGGCAGCTAAACTTCGTACACCTTCAGCACCTCGTCCCCATAGTGATTGATTACCTTGACGGCGATTTTGCCGGTCTCGGGGCGGTCGAAGGGGCGGCTGGTCGTGCTGTAGAGGCTGCTCCACGCAGCTTCGTCGATTTCAGCGCGGAGCGCCCGTTTGAGCTTTTCATACGGCTCGTCGGCGCCGGTGAAATAGGCGTGGCGGACGAAGAAGCTTTCGCCGTTGTAGGCGGTGTCGATGAACCAGCAAGCGATGTCGTCGGTCGATGACGAGCGGATTTCGCCTGTGGTCGGGTCGTAGACATCGAGGCCCTTGATTTCCACGATGAGCTGGGCACCCTCACCCCCGACCCCTCTCCCAGAGGGCGAGGGGGGATGAGTACGGGGTACGGGAGTACTCGGTACTGTCTTGATCTCGATATCCGGCTCGCCGAAGACCATGAACAGGTTGCCGGCGCCGGTCTTCTTGAGCAGTTCATCGCCCATAGCCAAATCGGGATTCATCTTGGCCGGCAGGACCGTCAGCTTACCATAGCGTTTGACTTCTTCGGAGACGTGGGGGTCAAAGGCGAACCCGCAGACGACCAGCAAGTCAAACCCGATCCCCCGCACCGCCTCCTTGGCCGCCTCCTTGACCTGCTGCGGGCCGACGGTGCCGTGCTCGGGGCCGATGGAAACGGCCACCCGGCGCACGACCCCCCTCTGTCCCCCCTTGCTAAGGGGGGAGGCAGA
>JAKEGR010000417.1 GCA_022615465.1 Planctomycetota bacterium
CGAAGATTCTCGACTGCAGCCACCCGTAGGTGTCTGGGCAGTGTCTCAGTCCCAGTGAGACGGGTCATGCTCTCACACCCGCTATGCATCATCGCCTTGGTGAGCCATTACCTCACCAACTAGCTAGTACAACGCAGTCCGCTCCCAGGGCGGAATCACACCTTTGGTCCAGGGACATTATCCGGCATTACCTGCAGTTTCCCGCAGCTATTCCGGTCCCCGGGGTACGTAACTACGCGTTACTCTCCCTTTCGCCGCTCTCAGAGTTCCTCCACCCAACCCTCTCCCACTGGGAGAGGGCAAGGGTGAAGGAACCCCTACCGCTCGACTTGCATGCCTAATCCACGCCGCCAACGTTCATTCTGAGCCAGGATCAAACCCTTCAATTGGTTTATACATCTACCGCGAACCGGGTTGTAAACAACCCAACTCCCAGGTCAATGAGCCTTTTGAAAACGTCTGAATGGCAAATTTTCGAGGCACGTCACCGCCGACGGCCGAACCGAAATCCGACCCTCGCCGCTGCGTACCTCAGCCAAATACAGTCTTGGCTAACAAGAATTGGAGGTCACTTACCAAATTGTCAAAGAGCAAATCCGAAGCACGCCATTGTGAGCGATTAAACTCGCCTTGGCAAGCCCAGGAGAAAAAAATTTCTCAACCGGGAGCAGGCCCCAGGACGGGGTCGCTCCCGATTGAGAACATTCATAATCATACGCATCGGCAGGCGGGTGTCAACAGCTTGAAAACCCGCGGAGTTATTGCTTTTTTTGCGATCCGACGATTCTCAAGCCGCCGCCACCGCTTCGCCAGCCGCTACAACTTACGCTACTCCATTTCAAATTCCTAAACCGGCGGCAATTCGAAACCCCTGACAAACTGATGGGAAAACACGTTCTCACTGAGTCCGTGCAAGGAGTCCTGGCCTTCCCCGCCCAGTAATACCGCGAAACGCGCCCGATTGCCTCGCAGCGAAAGACCATCATCGCCGCCGCCCAGATCGACCCCCAGCAACTGGAACACGGAATCGACAATACGCGCTTCGTCGCGACCAGCACCGGTGGCCACCATGGCCGCGCCCGCATGTACGCGGTCGATGGAGACATGGTCCGCCCCCTCACCCGCTCCACCATGGACGGCCAGCAGGTGACCAACCCGCGTCTCAATCAATCCCACGTGGTCGTCACCCTCGCCGCCATGGACCATCATTCCGGCCGGCGTGCCAACGCGATTGCTCGTTAGTCCGTCGTTGCCTTCGCCTAACTGCACATCGATACCTCGTCCCACATGAAGCACTGCCTGTGGCGGTGCCAGGGGCGGCACCACACTCGCCTCTGCGGGCGGATCTGTCGGCGTTGCGAGCGGTGCATTGCCCAACAGCACCCGGTCGTTCTCCGTTCCGGTTGCAATGCTAAGCCGACCATCGATGGCCGCGTTGCCCACATGGATATCGTCTTCACCCACGCCGGCAACTATGGTCAGCGAGCCGCCAATGCCAACTAGCGGCGGAGTAAGTGACGGATCGGAAGGAACATCGGCTGAAGGCGCATCAAGTGTGACGGCCAAACTGTCTGCCCCAACCTCAGGCTGAGGCTCAACCGGCAACATGGGCACTCCGACCACTACGCGGTCGTTGCCGGCACCGGTGCCGATACCAACATTCCCGCGAAAATGAGCTTCGTTCACAAGCACTGTGTCATCGCCGTCGCCCATCGACATCCGCGCACCGCGGTAAACCCCCGTGACGACCACCTCCGTTTGCGGAGGCTGCACGGCGATGCCGTTCCCGAGAACGACGTTCGTACCGTGAAGGCCGGTGACGACAAACGCCCCCGGTTCAGCACCAGAGGTAACGGCGATCTGATTGTCCAATTCGTCGCCGTGAATCATCAGGTTGCCATCTACTACGCTGACCAGCACATCGCCGGCCAGGAGTTGCTTGGACTCCAGCGACTCAAAGCGCGCGCACCGCGAGACAGACTTTCTACGTGTCATGGCTCTTCCTCCATTCCTGGGATTGATGCCCCTTGTCAAAAAAGTTTTTCGCTCGCCACGCCGAGCGGCCGGCCGACAGAGACCGGCGACTGTTCCAAACGTTTTAACCCGCGAAATCGTGACAGGTTTCGTTCGGCGACAAAGAATTTTCGAACTTTATTGACGGCTGCGAGAAAAACGACGTCGCCAGCGCGATCTTCACCACGACGCCCGATCTGGATGCCGAGTTTCCCACCCTGGCCGCTCGACAGCCTGGGTGGCTCGACGTTCCGCTGTTGTGTGGGCAAGAACTAGCAGTCCCAGGCTCGTTGCCCCGTTGCATTCGCGTGCTGGTACACTGGAACACGAACCGATCGCAGGCCGAGGTCCGACATGTCTGCATACGCGATGCGGTGAGGCTCCGTCCCGATCTTTGCAGGTTGCCGCCCGTGAATTGGGATGATCTCGAAGCGTGGATCCGTGAGCAGCTGAAAGAGCATTTGTAGCTGAGGGCGCTCTAGGACATTTTGCCGCGCCAACGCCGACGAGACATGGTAACCGGAAGCCAACCAAGCAGGACCATCACTACGGACACCGGCTCCGGAACGCCCCGGGGTTCGATTCCTGAACCACTGCCGGCTATGTTGCCGAAGTTAGTTCTCCATACGTCGTAATCGTCCTGGCCGATTACGCCGTCTTCATTCCCGTCGGCTTCAAGTCCGCTGCCTGATTGGCCCAACGAATCGCGCCATACAGTGAAATCAGCGGCATCCACCATGCCGTCCGAGTTGTAATCGCCTTCCAGCAGCATCAGCGGAGCAACGGCCGAAATCTCAAGCTGGTAGAGCTGAACGATCTCCGTAGAACCTGTGACGCGTGCGAAGTACTGCCCGGCCGCCGGCAAAACAACGCTTGTTAGCGATTCCACAGCTCCTGCGATCTGATCGTCGGCGAAGGCCAGTAAGGAGGCGCCATCCGTGTTGAACACTGTCAGGGTCAGGTTGCTTCTCGCATTGGCATCGAATAGCGACTGCTCACCGCCTTGAACCCCCTGGTTGAATATCCCGCCGCGGGGTGTCAGCAGAAGATTTACCGAGGCTGATTGCAAAACGCTGAAGGAGTAATAATCCGCATCCGATGAGTTGGCTATACTGACAAAGTCCGTGTCCGTGCCACTGACAACCGTATCAGGGCCGGAGTCGATTCCAATAGCCAGGGGACTGCCGGCAACCAGCGTGCCGAGACTCGTGGCCCGCGATGCCATCCCGTTGCCCAGCCCGCCGTTCGCCTTTTCCAACGCATCGCCATAATACCAGTGAGCACCGCGGATATCGTCAAGTTGTGGCCCGTCGAACAATACGTTGATACTTGGCTCCAGCAGGAACGCAGCATTACTCGATTCCACGTGCTGCAATCCCAAGCCGTGCCCTAGCTCGTGCATCAGGGTATTACGCAGCCGACGGTATGTGGAGCTTGCATTGGAAAAAAATGAAGCGTCGTCGGCATCGAGCACCATGTCGGAACTATCGGGATAGTAACTGTAAGCCAAGGTGTTCCCTGCGCCATCTATCGGCGCGGCCCCCAGGCGGATGTCGCCGCGAACGCCAAGCTGGCCACTGAAGCCGCCATGAGACAGCCCATCGTCGTGAGGCTCGTAAACGAAGGTGACGCCGCTAAGTTCGCTCCAACGATCGAATGCATCCGAGAGATGGGCGAACCACGGTCGCAGTGTCAGGTCGGAACCGCCCAGGCCCGCACCGAGGCTGGCATCGAGGAACGAGATGAAGCGACTCGGTGTTTCGCCAGGAATGGCCGTACCGTCGGGCACAATGCTCCAGGTGAGCGTCACGGGGTCGCCCATGCCTCCCGCGGGGCCAAAAGCGGAGGTCGACCAGCGGTCGTACGGAACAAAACCCGATGCGGCGACTGGAAACATTATCACCGCAACCAGAATGGCAGGCATCGTAGCGATCGGGTTGAACCGGCTTCGCCTCCATCCTCTTCGAACGACCATTCTTCTCTTCCCCCGATTTCTTGTAGATCCTCTCGAAACTCCAACCTGCCCGTTGAAAAAGGGAACGGGCACGCTCGCCACCGCGTCAAACTGAGGCGACTCGTCAAGTGATCCGTGAACCAGTTTTTCAATAGGCTGCTATCGTGCCATTGTACTTGGAAATGCAGTTCGTACCACTGTTACCAAAGTGACCCGCGATGTCGCTCGAAATCCGCAAGCGAGGTTTGCCCACACCGGTCGCGAACGCGAACTCTTGGTATCACAAGAATTCCAGGGCTTGTTGGCCCCCTGATTCTCAGCCAAGTTACAATAATACCATGCGTATCCTACCAGTAGCCGCGAGCGAAAGGGCCCCCTCCCTGTGGGCCTTGTCCTCGCTGATGGCAATGTTCCTGGCAAGCGTCGGCACGGCCACTGCCGATGTCATCGTGCTGGCCAATCGCGCTGGTACGCCCCTTGCCGTGCAGATCGTGCCGGAGTCTGGCGTGACGCCGCAGCAGATCACACTGCCGACCGGGGACTCAACGCCGGTGTTCGTCGATGGGGGAGCGAGCGTTTTGTTCCTGTCGGCAGGGCAACGCCAGCAGCAAGACCTGTGCGCCAACTGCGCCTATTTCTTTGGTCGGACGGCCGATGGACGCATCTCACTTCAAAAGATCGGCCTCGACGAAGACGAGACCACCCTCCAGGGACGTCCGCTGCTCGGCACCACGAGCCGCGTACCATCGGTCGCGATTCCGGTGAAGATTCTCGTCGATGAAGAAGAGCCGGCCCGCCAAGTTCTTTGGGAACGCCGTCTGCGCCACCGCGTCGAGGCCGCCTCGGCCATTCTCGACAAGCATTGCCGCGTACGGCTGCAAGTCGTCGCCGTCGAAACCTGGAATTCCGACAACGCAACGACCGATTTCTTTCAATCCCTGGCGGAGTTCGAGCGCGAAGTGAAGCCTTCGCCGGCGCGCGTGGCCATCGGTTTTTCCAGCCAGTTCCAACTCCTCCGCGGACGCGTGCATATGGCCGGCACACGTGGGCCGTTGCATTCACACATATTGCTCCGCGAGTTTTCCAGGCAAATCAGTGAACCGGAACGGCTCGAATTCCTGGTCCACGAACTGGGCCACCTTCTTGGCGCGTCGCACAGCCCGGAACCAACGAGCGTCATGCGGCCCGTGTTGGGCGATGACCTGGCCGGCCGGGCCGATTTCGAGGTCCGCTTCGATCCGGTGAACACGCTGACCATGTCGATCGTTGGCGAAGAAATGCGCCGGCGCAATATCCACCATTTCACGGAATTGACCCCCGGTTCGAGACGCCGGCTGCGGCAAATCTATGGCCAGTTGTCAAAATCGCTCCCCGACGATCCTGCCGGAGCGATTTTCCTGGCGCTGACCAATCCCGCCACCTCCAGTACACCGACCACGCAAGACGCCGCGGCGTTGATTTCGGGTACGCGCCATGTGCTGGTGAGGATTTCGCAGGCAGCCAAATCGAACCAGGCTCTGCCGGACTCTACTGGGCCGAATTCCGGCGGAGCCGGAACGACGACACCCGGCAGCGTGCCGGCCGGTCAAAGTGCCACGGGAACCCGCCGTGTTGACGACAAGCTTACGGAATTCTACGTGCGGCAAGCCGCCACGGCAGCCGACGCCTTGCCACGAAATGTTGGCCCAACCGCGTTCCTTCTGGCCGTTGGGATTGCGATGGATGATTCCGGCGCGTTATCCATCCTGCCGAACACGGCTCAAATCGTGCAAGCCGTGGAAACCCCGATCGAACACGCCGCAAGAGTCGGCTCATTTGGGAAACCGACCATGTTTGGTCGGCCCGACCTGGCGAAGCACTTCACCCTGTCGGCCTGTCTGACGGCAATGATTGGAGCTGGCACCGCTAGAACGGCCGGCCTCACGAAAGAGATGATCGATGCCCAAGGTCGCAGCGGCTTCAGCTTTGCCGATATCGCCGCCAATCAGGCCGGCAGCTTGTTTGCGGAGCACGTCATGAAGAAACGATTCTCACTGACGATGGTTGCCGGCAGCTTCTCCGTCTCCGTGGTCATGCCCTCGGTCGACGGCCTGCCCGAAGGACTCTCGGCGCGGGATCTCGCCACCCAGTTCGGATCCACCAGCGACAATCGCTTCCGCCAGCAATTGCTTGATGTCGAACAGCGCGTGCTGCGTCTCCCACCCTATCGCGTGGCAACGGGCCTACCGGTACGATGATAGCCGCCCGCTACGATTCACGGTCTCGACCAGCAGCCCAACCGGTATTAGAATGTTGGCCATCCTGCGGGAGTTGCTTTGCCATCCGGGCGGGGCAAAACTCACCAGCAATTCCAGCCCTGTTTGCGTCGTTTTTCCACTTTAGCCCCGATCTAACATGCTGTCTTTCAAGCCTCAACACGATTTTTTGATCGGCATCGATTCAGATGGTTGCGTTTTCGATACGATGGAGTTGAAACACAAAGAGTGCTTCGTCCCGAATTTTATCAATTGTTACGAGCTCCAGGGCGTGAGTAAGTACGCGAGGGAAGCGGCCGAGTTCGTGAATCTGTATTCGAAAAGCCGCGGCGTGAACCGATTTCCTGGGCTGGTAGAGCAACTCGATTGGCTGCGCCGCCGACCGGAAGTGAAAGCGCGCGGCGTGCAAGTCGCTCGTCCGCAGGGCCTTGCCGCCTGGATCAGCCGCGAATCGAAGCTCGGAAACCCGGCGCTGGAAAAGGCGGCTGCCGAAACCGGCGATCCGGATCTTCAGCAGGCGCTCCAGTGGTCGAAGGCCGTGAACAAGTCGATCGCCGAAATGGTTCGCGGCGTGCCGCCGTTCCCCTTCGTGCGAGACTGCCTCGATCGGTTCGCCAAACGGGCCGACATGATCGTCTGCTCACAGACGCCCAATGCCGCTCTCGAAGCCGAGTGGAATGAGCACCAACTTGACTCACACGTGCAAGCGATCTGTGGGCAAGAAGTGGGCAGCAAAAAAGAATCGCTCGCAAAATCCAAGGAATATCCAGCCGGCCACACGCTTATGATCGGCGATGCGCCCGGCGATTACAAAGCGGCCCAGGCCAACAGGTGCCTGTTCTTCCCGATCAACCCTGGCACCGAGGAAGCAAGCTGGCAGCGGCTTTACGAGGAAGGCATCGAACGGTTCTTCGGCGGCACGTTCGCCGGGGCGTACCAGCAGCAGTTGCTCGACGAATTCGACGCGTTTTTGCCAGAGCGGCCGCCCTGGAAAGTGGAGGATTGAAATTGCCACGAAAAGACACGAAAAGACACAAAACACTTTTTGAGCCTTTTCGCGACTTTTTGTGGCTTTTTGTGGCTATCAAATTAAGGTAACTAAATATGACGCAATCCTGTGATCTCGGCCTGATCGGCTTGGCCGTAATGGGCGAAAACCTGGCCCTGAATATCGAAAGCCGCGGCTACCGTGTCGCGGTCTACAACCGCACAACGAGCAAAGTTGACGAGTTTATCAGCGGCCGCGCGAAAGGAAAGAAGTTTGTCGGTTGCCACTCCCTGGAAGACCTCGTCGCAAATCTCGCCAAGCCGCGGAAAGTGATGATGATGGTCAAGGCCGGCCCGGCGGTCGACGACTTGATCGATACACTTCTCCCCCTGTTGTCGCCGGGCGACATCCTTATCGACGGCGGCAATACACACTTTGCGGACACGGAACGCCGCACCAAGTACGTCGAGAGCAAGGGCCTGCGCTACATTGGCACGGGCGTTTCCGGCGGCGAGGAAGGCGCGCTCAAAGGCCCCAGCATGATGCCCGGCGGCAGCCCCGACGCATGGCCAGCCGTGAAGCCGATTTTTCAAGCCATCGCGGCCAAGGTCGGCCCGAAAGGCGACATCCCTTGCTGCGAATGGGTAGGCCCGCGCGGCGCAGGACACTACGTCAAGATGGTCCACAACGGCATCGAATATGGCGACATGCAACTCATCTGCGAGGCCTACTTCATGATGAAGGAAGCCCTGGGCCTTTCGAACGAAGAGTTGTACGACGTCTTTACCGATTGGAATCGTGGTGAGTTGGATAGCTACCTCATCGAAATCACCCGCGACATTTTCAGTGTGAAGGACCGCGAGGCCGACGGCTATCTCGTCGACAAGATCATGGACCGCGCAGGCGCTAAAGGCACGGGGAAGTGGATGAGCCAGCTTGCGCTCGATCTCGGCGTGCCGAGCACGCTCGTGACCGAGGCCGTGTACGCCCGTTGCCTGTCGGCGATGAAAGACGCCCGTGTGCGGGCCAGCAAGATGCTGAAAGGCCCAACCGGCACGTACGATGGCAACCGCCGGGAATTCATCGACGCGATCCGTCAGGCCCTCTATGCCTCGAAGATATGCAGCTACGCTCAGGGCTTTGTCCAATTGCAGCACGCCGCAGCCGAATACGATTGGCCGCTCGACTATGGCCAGTGCGCCTTGGTGTGGCGGGGCGGATGCATCATCCGGGCCGTGTTTTTGGAACGCATCAAGGAAGCCTTCGATGCCGATCCGAACCTGGAAAACCTGCTCCTCGCGCCCTACTTCGCCAATGCCGTGACGAAGGCTCAGGGAGCCTGGCGGCATGTCCTGGTAACCGCGACACAGATTGGTATTCCGGTACCTGGGTTTGCGACTGCACTTGCCTATTACGACGGCTATCGGCGCGAGCGCCTCCCGGCGAACCTGCTGCAAGCCCAACGCGACTATTTCGGCGCGCACACATACGAACGGCTCGACAAGTCGGGTGTTTTTCACACCGATTGGCTCCGCGAACGCCGCCAACCCACCAACAAGACCTAGTGCTCAGTCAAAGCCAACAGTTCGGGTGCCACTGCTGGCTTGTCCAGCAGTGCTTCGAACTTACGACGATCGTAACCCGAAATCAAAGCGTTGACGCAGCACTAGCCATTGGATCACCCAACGAAACCTTCTTTTCCCTCACCCCACCCCCTAATCACCACCATGTCTCCTGAATACTTGCAAACGTTGTTTGGATTCGACGGTCGGGTCATTGTGGTGATCGGCGGCGAGGGCGTTCTTGGCGGCGAACTGTGCCAGGGACTGGCCCAAGCCGGCGCTACGGTGGTCGTGGCTGGATGCAATGTGGAGCACGGCAACCAGCGCGCCGCGACGATCAAAATGCTGGGGGGCGCGGCAACATTTGTCGAGGTCGACGCCACGAAACGCCAATCCCTTCGGTCGCTGCTCAGTGAAGTCGTGAGGGAGTACGGCCGCGTCGACGGGCTTGTGAACTGTGCTGGCGTCAATTCGTCGACGCCCTATTTAGACATCACGGAAGATGAATTCCATCGGATCATCAATGTCAATTTACTGGGCACCCATCTCGCCTGCCAGGTATTCGGCCAACACATGATTGAGGCTGGTGGCGGATCGATTCTGAACATTGGTAGCGTAACGAGCTTTCGGCCGCTCTCGCGGGTGTTCATTTATTCGGTCTCGAAGGCCGCGGTGCTGAATCTCACGAGGAATGTCGCTCGCGAGTTCGCTCCCCATGGTGTTCGCGTCAATTGCCTGTGCCCGGGCTTTTTCCCCGCCGAACAGAACCGCAAAATCCTCGACAAGTCACGGATCGATGCGATCTTGAACCACACGCCAATGGGCCGGCTGGGCGATGCACCCGAATTGATTGGTGCCGCGTTGCTTTTGCTTTCCCCGGCTGCCGGCAGTTTCATTACAGGCGAAGCGATCTACGTCGACGGCGGCTTTACGGCCATGACGATCTGACAGTCGCTCTCGGCCAATTGAGGTACGGTTTCCGCCCCCCTGCCCTCCCCCTTTCCATGTCCCACTCGTTTGTCATCTTTGGCGCCTCAGGCGACCTGACGCACCGGAAGCTCATTCCGGCGCTCTATCGGCTCTGGCGCAAGGGCCGCCTGCCACAAGACACACGAGTTATCGGCTTCTCGCGCACCAGGTTTTCCAACGACCAGTGGCGGGGCAAGCTTGCCGAGACAACTGCCAGCCAGGTTGGTTCCGACTTCGACGCGGAGCAGTGGGCCGCGTTCTCCCAAAATATCTACTACCACCCCGGCGATATCAGCCAGGCCGACGACTTCAATAAGTTGTCAGCGTTTCTCGATGAAATTGAACACGGCAGCAACGCCACGCGCATCTACTATCTTGCCACTTCCCCGGAATTTTACCAACCGGCGATTGAACAACTCGGCCGCTCCGGCCTCGCGAACGAACACGGCGGCCAGCGGCGCGTGATCATCGAAAAACCGTTTGGCACGGATCTCGCCTCCGCAAATCGTCTCAATGCATCCGTGCATGAGGTCTTCCGCGAGCATCAGGTGTATCGCATCGATCACTACCTCGGCAAGGAAACGGTGCAAAACCTGCTCGTGCTCAGGTTCGCCAACACGATTTTCGAGCCAATTTGGAATCGCAACTACATCGACCACGTACAAATTACGGTCGCCGAGAAAGTCGATGTGGGAAGCCGGGCCGGTTATTACGACTCGGCCGGAGTGATTCGCGACATGTTCCAGAATCACTTGCTGCAGTTGTTGATGGTCACCGCCATGGAGGCACCCGTGCGATATGAAGCCAAATCAGTCCGCGACGAAAAAGTGCAAGTGCTGCAGGCGATCCGCCCCTTGACGGGCGCGATGGTCCATCGCGATACGCTCCGCGGCCAGTACCGCGGCTACACGAAGTTGCCAGAGGTCGATTCGGCCAGCCGGACGGCGACCTTTGCCGCCGTGAAGCTGTGTATCGACAACTGGCGCTGGCAGGGCGTGCCGTTCTACCTGCGCAGCGGCAAGACCATGTCGTGCCGCACGACGCAAATCGTCGTCCAGTTTCACGAGCCGCCGCATATGCTGTTTGCCGATGGGCCGCATAGCGCCGCCGAGTCGAACCGGCTCGTGATTCAGGTGCAACCCGCCGAGGGCATCCAACTTCATTTC
>JAKEGR010000078.1 GCA_022615465.1 Planctomycetota bacterium
GAAGATCCCTTGGCGGGGGGGGCAGCACTCTTCGAGAATCGCCTGAACACGCCGCTACCAACGCCGCTGTCTCGTTTCCCATCGGGTAATTTGCCGCCGCCAACCTTGCGGCCACGGTCGGCAAGCCATTCAGTGAGCCTCGCCGCGACCTCGCCAGCCGACTGAGGGCGATCGCCAGGCAGCTTGGCCATCATCTGGTCGCATAGATCCACCAGGGAGGGCGGCGCATCGGGCCGTGCATGGTAAATGCTCTCCGGCCGCTGGGTTTGATGCTTGAGGAGCCGCTCCGAAATGGATCCTTCCGGAAACGGCGGCCCACCAGTCAGCAAGAAATACAGTGTGCAACCCAAACTGTAAATATCCGACCGCGCATCCGCCCTGTGACTGTTGAGCGCCTGTTCCGGCGCAAGGTAATCGGCCGTGCCTAACACGTTTTCTTCGTTCGCCATCGTCAGCGACGCCTGATCATCCTCGGTCAGTTTCGCCAACCCAAGATCTAGTAGCTTGACTGTCTGGTTGCGATCAAGCAGGCAGTTGGCCGGTTTGATGTCGCGATGCACCAGCCCCATCTCATGGGCATGCTGCAAGCCGCTGGCCACCTGAACGATGTAATCTGCAGCCGCATCAAAATCGAGAGGGCCCTCCTGGCTCACCAATTGGTGCAAATCCAGACCATCGACGTACTCCATCACAATGTAATGAATATCGCCTTCATTATCGATGTCGTACGCCCGGACTATATTCGGGTCGTCGAGCTTGGCCACCGCGCGGGCTTCCAGCCGAAATCGTTCGAGATACGACGAATCGCCAACCCGACTTTGCGGCAACACCTTGATCGCTACACGGCGGCGCATCAGCTCATGCTCGGCCAGGTAGACGCTGCTCATGCCGCCCTTGCCAATCTGACCAAGCAGCTTGTATTTGCCAAGGCGAAAGCCCTTGTGCTTGCCGCCGAGAAGCTTGTCGGCCTGCCACCGCGTCAGCAGATTGGCCGCGATCATCAACTCGGCCAGGCGATTCTGGTCCTCGAGCACCGCCTCGCCGTGGGTTGCCGTCGACTTTTCAAGAAACGAGGCAAGCCTGACCTCGTCAACCAGGCTGCTGCGGCGTACCAAATCCAAGAATTTGTTCGCGGTCACCTTAATCATTGCGCTGAGAAGAGACGCCTCGACACCCCGCGATCTGCTGCCCCATGGGCCATCATCGCGCGGCCTCGTTCCGATTCTAAGCTAATCACGACGAAATGTGACAAGAAGAGAGGTAGCTTCTGCACTGTTCCGCTCGGCTCCTTCCCTCCGTCCGTCCAACTCACCCACGAACGGGGCCCAACGACCTGCCTGTTCCCTTCCTTGGTGATGCCTCGCTGGTGGCATGAGGTGGCACATTTCGCCTATGCCCCCAAGATACCACGACGGGCATTAAATGGCCAGCAGATTTTCCTAATGTCGAGAGGCTATCCGAAGAGCATTAAGGACTGTCACCATTTCGCTAAACCCAGGGGGGGTCACTTTCCCGAGTCAAAATGCGGGCATACCTTGGCGAAATGGGGGCTACTCCCCCTCCCTCAGATGCTCTCCGGATGGCCTCTTACTGACCTCTCAAGACCATTCGAATCAACCCAGCATCGAAATAGTTCGTGCTCATTCCCGCGTCGACGACGATCCGCTGGGCATTCATTCCACTCGAGCGGGGGCTGAGCAAAAAGGCGGCCACATTCGCCACTTCCTCGGTCTGGACGGCCCGTTTTCTCAGGGTCGCCTGCTCGGCATACAGGTACGAATCGACGTAGCCCGGAATGCCCGCCGAGGCGGATGTCTTCAAAAGACCGGGGGCCACCGCGTTGAATCGCACCTCGGAAAACCGGCTGAACGACTTGGCGAGGAATGCCAGCGATGAATCGAGCGCCGCCTTGATCGGGGCCATGTAGCCGTAGTTCTCGCTGGCCATCCGGGTGGTCGAAATCGAGATCGTAACGACCGACGCATCCGGGGCAAGGAGTTCCTTCAACGCGTTGGACACCGCCACCAGCGAGAAGCATGAGATGTCGAAGGCCCGCAGAAAAGCCCTCTTGGTGGTCTCGTGGAAAGGTTGGACGCCATCTTCATAGTCGGCGAAGGCGATCGAGTGGACCAGGCCGTGCAGCACGTCGTATCGTTCGCTTAGCTCGCGGGCCAACCGGTCGATCTGGTCCTCGAATTCGACGTCGCACGCGAATACAGCAGCGTCGCCAACCAATTGCCGCACCTGCTCGCGCCGCGCCTCGTTGCGCACCGCGTAAATCACTTCCGCCCCGGCCTCCGCCAACACACGGCTGATGTGCCAGGCGACGCTTTTGCGATTGGCCACGCCCATCACGAGGATGCGTTTGCCGGCAAGTTGTAAAAAGTCCGCTGACATGGCGATCGTGACGCTTCCAATGGATCACCACAGAGGACACAGAGAAAGGAAGAAACTCTCTTTTTGTCTTCTCCGTGACCTCTGTGCCCTCTGTGGTGAATTTTTCTGAATTTAGTTTGGTTGCGCCATTTTGCAGGCGAAGTCGAATGTGACGGCCGTTTTGCCGCCCACAGTTACCTTGGCATCCATGAAGAAGGCCCCGGCCATTTGCTCCGTCAGCTTCACGTCGAGAATCACCGTGTCGCCCGGCCGGACCATTGTCTTAAACTTCACGTTATTCATTCGAGTTGCGACCGGCACGCCGCCTGACGACTGGGCCGCGTATTTCGCCAGCAGCACCGCCCCCGCCTGCATCGCCGCCTCACACAGCAGCACGCCCGGCGTCAGCGGGAAGTCCGGATAATGTCCGCGATACCAAAACTCGTCACCCGTGAACGTCTTTCGGCACACGATGCGATCGTCTGACTGCTCTACGATCTCATCCAAAAGCAGAAACGGCTCGCGGTGCGGGATGGCGGCTTTGATCGCTTCGAGGGACATGGGCGGTCTAGACGGCAGGCGGCGTTGCTTCACCGGTTGGGAACGATGATAAATGAAAATCGCCCAGTTCCATCCGCTGGCTGGCATGTTCAATTTCAATGCCAATCACTTCCCCGGCCTCGCTAAAATCAAGGACGATGTCTTCCGCTACCTCTTGTGCATCCGCACCAGGAACGTCTCGAAGCTGAATGTACAGCGTGTCCGTATCAGGAAAGTACTCGATTTGCATGGTATTTACTTCGGTTTAAATCCTCGATCTGGAAAGGCATTGTGCAAGGTCTCGCCATCACCCAATGTAACGACACGCAAGTGCTTGCCAAGTTCATCGATGTACCGCCAGTGGCGGATGCGACCGTCTAGCTGAATTTCGGCATATTCTGGGTCGCGCACGGCTTGTTCGCACCATTCCAGCTTAATGTACGGGCGCTGTTGCAGTACCCGGCGTCGGAAATAGGGTGTTTGATTCATGCGAACATCTTGCACAACCAAGCTGACGGTGCGGAATTGAATCCCACAAATCGGCAATTCGCCTGCCTCCGGCACATCGTCAGCGTGTCCGTCTGTTCGACGATCTCATCAACGAGCAGAAACGGCTCACGGTGGGGGAATCGCGGCTTAGATCGGCGACGCGACGGGTGCGGTATCAACGGTGTTCATCAATTGGCCATCCACCTCGTTCGCCACGATCACGCCGTAGTTCATCGCGCCCAGCCAGCCGGACATGATAATGCCGACGCTGCCGGCATGATAGAGGCCGGTCATTTGCTGCGGCAGGGCGCGGCTCACCGCGAGGCCCTCGAATTTCGTGCCGAAACTGGCCCCGTTCACGTGTTTCGTGTAGTGCTCAAACGTGACGGGCGTCGACGCTTCCGTCCAATCGATCCGTTCACGGACGTTGGGCACGTATTGATCGAGCGCGTCGAGCGTCGTTTCGACAAGATCGCGTTTGCTCGCCTCGTATTCCTCGCGATTCAGGCGTGCCCAGTCGTCGAAATTAGCGTTCGTGCTGGAGACAATGAGGCACCGCGGCCGGCCCTCGGGCCGCGTGCGCGGATAATAGAACGAATAGGTCCGGCTGGTGATTTCACGGCTTAGCAGCAGCTCCGTCCGGAACAGCGGCGCGGTCGAACTGAACAAGAGATCGCCCGTCGATTCGTCGATCCGCTCGTCCGGCTTAAGCCCCATGTAGACCTGCGTGCTGGAGTTATTGAGCCGCACGGCCCTGGCCTCGTCGATGAACGATCGGTCGAAATAGTCCTCGCCGACCAATTTGAAGATGGTCGCGTTGAGATTGGCGTTCGACAACACGGCCCGCGTCTTGATCGTCCGGCCGTTCACTTCCACGGCGCGCACCCGCCCTCCGCGGCAGTCGATCCGCGTCACGTCGGCCTTGATGCAGATATCGACGCCGTTCTTCCGAAGCTCGCGCTGCATGAGACCGATGAGCTTGTCGGTCCCCCCCTCGAACGTGAACACGCCCTTCGACATGAAGTTGGAGAACACGATGCCGTAGCTGATCGCCGGGTCTTCGAGCGTGCTGCCGTTGGCATAGGTAATCGGCTCCATGAGTAGCCGAATGACGTCCTCGCGGCCGGGAAAGAAACGGCCAAAAAGCTCGCGGGTCGTCATCGACTGGTCGTCGTAGAAATTCATCCCGCGTGCCGCATCGAAAAACGCCGTCACCGCCTGCGGATCCACCTTGAAGTCTTTCACCAGCAGCCGCGTGAAGTCGTCGCGGTTGAACGACGTGGTCAGCGAAAACATCGGGTTGTCGAAGCGGATGTGTTTCAACGGCACGATCGAGTCGGCGATTTCCTGCGTCCAGTAGCGGCGGCAGCTTTTCACCATGCCGTGGGGAAAGCCGTGCAGCGAAATGTCGAAGATATGGCCGCCGGGCCGCTTGAACCACGTGGCCAGGCCGCCGAGCTTGTAATGCTGCTCCAAGAGGAGCACGCTCCGCCCGGCGCGGGCGAGCACATTGGCGGCCGTCAGCCCGCCCAGGCCGCTGCCGATGACGACCACGTCGTACTGGTCGCGCGCGGCGTTGAGAAAATCCTTAGGCATGGCGTCCAGTCGCGGCGGGCTGCGGGCGGA
>JAKEGR010000079.1 GCA_022615465.1 Planctomycetota bacterium
AAAATCGGCAAAGTCAACGTTTGGAAGCCCGAAAAGGCCGGATTTCCAGGCATATTTTCAATGACCCGCTTTCGGGCTAGGATTGCCGTTTCCGTAGGTTGAAAACAAAAAGGGGACGCAGCTCTTTATTGACTAGTGATTTCCACCCATTGCCCGCTCTTGGCGCTGGCGATCACGGCGTCGCAAACTTTTTGCGTTTCGAGGGCCTCGCGGAACGTGGGCGAGGCTGGCTCGTTCTTCGCCAGCCCGTCGAGGAAGTCGGCTACCTGGTGGACGAATGTGTGCTCGTAGCCAATCTGCAAGCCGGGCACCCACCATTTGTCCATGTACGGCATGTCGCTATCGGTGACATGAATGGAACGCCAGCCGCGGACCAGCGAATCGTCGCGGTGGTCGCAATAGCTGAGGCGGTGCAGGTCGTGCAGATCCCATGCGAACGACGCATCGGCGCCGTTCATTTCCAGCGTGTAGAGCGCTTTGTGGCCTCGGGCATAGCGGGTCGACTCAAAGATCGCGAGCGAACCGTTGGCGAACCGGGCCAGGAACGCGCAGGCGTCGTCGATGGTCACCTTTTCGACTTTGCCAGACACCTGATGGCGGCGCTCCTTGATGAAGGTCTCGGTCATTGCCGTGACGCTTGAAATTGGGCCGTTGAGCCACAACGCGGTATCAATGCAGTGGGCGAGCAAGTCGCCGGTGACGCCGCTGCCGGCAGAGGCGGCGTCGATCCGCCAGAGGGCCGTGCCGCCTTGAGGCAAATCGGCGGAGATGGTCCAATCTTGCAGGAAATTCGCGCGATAGTGAAAGATCCGACCGAGACGGCCTTCGTCGACAAGTCGTTTGGCGAGAGTGATCGCCGGAACGCGGCGGTAGTTGTAACTGACGAAATTGGCGACGCCGGCGCGCTCGACGGCGGCAACCATCTCCTCCCCCTCCGCGGCGTTCATTGCAAGCGGTTTTTCGCAGAGGACTATCTTGCCGGCATTCGCGGCGGCGATGGCGATATCGTGGTGCAGGTTGTTTGGCACGCAAATGTCGATTGCATCAATATCCGGGCGCTCGACAAGCTTATGCCAATCGGTCTCGACCGACAAATAACCCCACCTGTCGGCAAAACTCTTGGCCCTCGCCTGGTCGTTGTCACAAATCGCCTGGAGCACCGGCTCGTACTGGACGTCGAAAAAATTGTTGACGCGGCGATACGCATTGGAATGCGTTCGGCCCATGAACCCGCAGCCGATCAATCCGACACGAAATGGCTTGAGCATACTGATTCCCTCCAGACAAAGAGACCATTGCACCAAGGAGCATGATAATCACGCAACAAAGCAACAACCAGGAAACAGAACGCCGCACTCACTCGGTCCAGCCGTGCGCGTCGCGGACGGCGACCATCGTGGCGAGCACGTCGTTCCAAGTGCTGGGACTAGTTAACACCGAGTTAGGAAACATGCAGCCGTCCCAACAGATATGGCGGCAGCGCCGGGTCACGGTTCCCTGACGGTCGCGCAGCCAGTGGCCGGCGCACTTCACCACATCGAGTTTGCCGTCGGCGGCGTTTGGCAGGCAGTGGCGGCCGGTTTTATCGTGGGAGCCGGAACCAAATACCTCGCCGTTATTTTGGGCGACGTGAAAATCGATGGTCCAGGGACGGAGTGCATCCGTCATCCGCGAATAGACTGCGTCCAATTCGGCCCGATTCCTCCAATCGAAATCGGGCGGTAGCAGCCGATCTTCCGGAGCGTTGTAGCCCATCAGGAACAGGAGTGTGTGGGCCATGTCCGCCTGGAAGCCGAGTGTCTCGCGGCGATCGACGGCTTCGAGCAACTCCACCATCCGCCGAGTGCTGTGCATGCCGCCCCAACAAATTTCGCCTTCGGCGGCAAGCCGTTCGCCGTGTTGTTCGGCAATGTCGCAAGCCTGGCGAAATGTATCGGCAATTCGTTGCGTGTTGGCTTCCGGGTTGGTTGCCCACTCGGAAGGCGAGCAGGCTGAATCGATCCGCACGACGCCGTAGGGACGAATGCCAAGCGCACGCAAGGTGCGCGCGATGTGGCACGCCTTGTGAACCTGGTTCAGGAATTGTGACTGGGCTGCGTCGTCGCCCATTGCCGAACCGCCGCCCGTGGGCGACCAAACCGGTGCCACGACCGAGCCGACGACGAGGCCGCGGGAACGCACCTTTCTTACCAGCACTTCCAGGTCTTTATCCGTGGCGTCGATGCTGACGTGTGGGTCGAAAAGAAACAGGTCGACGCCGTCAAACCGCGCCCCGCCGACGTTGGCCGTCGCCGTGAGGTCGAGCATCGTGTCCAGATCAATCGGCGGTTCGCCGTCGCCACCCTTGCCGACGACGCCTGGCCAGGCCGCATTATGGAGTTTGGGAAAGTTGTTCATGGAGTCTCCAAAAACCTGTCGGCTGCTCGATGGAGAAACAACACGGAAGACAATTTGGTCAACCGCGAACATCTAATGGCTTCTTCACCGCTTGTACGCGCCGAGCTTCGGCAGATTGTCGTGCGTATCGGGGCCAAAATAGCGCAGACCAACGAGCGGTTCCGAGCCGGTATTCTCAACTTCGACCCCCCTGCGAGCCGCCTCGTGCGAGATAAACACTTCATCCTCGGTGGTGGCCCCGAAACGGATCATCGCTGGGGTCTGCAGCGCAAGGCATCCCAGCCGGCCGCTGCCCTGTACGGTGATCCAACCGCTTGCGCCGGGATCCTGCAACTTGCACTTCGCGCCCGGTTCGAGCGTAAGCTCCTTCGCGCTGAATAGCTGTCGGCCGTCGATCGTGCCATAAACGATCCAACGATCCGTGCAGCCGGGGCCGCTTCGCGACTCGTCGACGATCGGCTCGAGGTAGTTCTTCTCCTTGAAATGGGTCTCGACATTGCGATCCCAATCGAGTTGACCGACGATGAAATCCAGATCATGGTGCTTTTCCGGCGGCATATCCTTGACAAGCAGCGCCCAAGGAACTTCACGCCCCTCGACCAGCGACTGAAACATGCCGAATACATCGGACCCCCATTGCGGTTCATACGTGCAGAGCGAGCCGGGCGCGTGGAGCACGCCGGGCGGAATCAGCCAGCCGGTCCCGCGCTTCAGGCGGTAGGCGCGTGAAAGATCCAAGATGCCGTTGTCGCCCTTGCTCCAATCTTCGAGGCAACGGCGGACCTGGGCCTTGGTGGTGCCCGGCTCCAGCCCCATGAAGGTGTAGGCGTAGTTATTGTCGACGTTGTTCAATTGCGGCGGGAAATAATAACTTTCCGGCTTGCCTTCCTGACCGACGAGTGCCGCATCCTCGAACCGCTGGTGCATGTGATGCGGAATCGGCCCCATGTTGTCAAAAAACTTCGAATAAACGGGCCAGCGTTGGTAGCGGCCAAACATGGCTTCGCCGATGAGCTGAGCCCCCGCTTCCAACACCGCATCGCGCAGCAGGAACTGCTCGCCTTCGAATTCACAGAAGCTGAGCCCTTCGTGCCAG
>JAKEGR010000080.1 GCA_022615465.1 Planctomycetota bacterium
ATGATGGGCGGTGGCGGCGGCGGGATGATGGGCGGCGGCGGTGGCGGCGGGATGATGGGTGGTGGCGGCGGTGGGATGATGGGCGGCGGCGGTGGCGGCGGCATGTTCAGCGTGCCGGACAAAGAGCAGCAGTCCGCTGCGTCCCCCGACGAAGCCGACTCGCGACCGACCGACTTAACGCTTAGCAAGACGCCTCCTTCGGTTGCGTTGCCAGAGGACGCTTCCACGAAGAACGCCGGTACACTGGCGACGATTTCCATCGATGCGTCGGCGGATCCCGAGGCTGGTTGGGACGGCTATTTCAGCCAGAACCGGCCTGATCCGGCAGCGGTCCGCGAGACCGTCCGCCAGTTATTGAACAAGAAGCAATTCGACCAGGTGATTTCGTTGATTCAGGCGGCGCTTCGTCACGGCCAACCGCAAGCTTGGATGTATGAGTCGCTGGGTATCGCGATGGAGTTGACCAGCCGGCCGAAGCAGGAGATTGAGCGGGTTATCATGTCGGCGACCGATTTCAGTACGTCCGCCGACGAACTCATGTATATCGCTCAGTACCTGTCGCGAGCCGGGCTGGATCGCCGCGCGGTGCAAGTCTATCAACAGGTGGTCAAGCTCGAACCGCTCCGTAGCGAGGCGTATGCCCTGGGCATGCGGACAGCAGAACGGTGCGACGACCTGGCCGGCATTCAATGGGCGACGGTGGGCATCTTGAGCCAGGCCTGGCCGACGGAACTTGGATCGATCGAATTAGCGGCGTCGCGTCTTGCGAAGGCAACGCTCGAGCGGCTTGATCGCGAGGGCAAAAATGCCGAACGTGACGCCTATCTAAAACGATTGCAGGAAGCGGTGGTGCGCGATTGCGTGGTGCGTGTCTCGTGGACTGGCAACGCGGATATTGATGTCTCAGTGGAGGAACCGGCTGGCACCGTTTGTTCGGCAGCCGAGCCGCGTACAGCCGGTGGTGGCGTCAACCTGGGCGATGTGTACGCCCTGGAAGGAGATTCCGGCGAAGGTTGGAATGAGCTGTACGCCTGCCCGCAGGGATTCGCCGGAGAGTATCGTGTGCGGATTCATCGCGTGTGGGGCGAGGTGACGGCGGGAAAGGTGACCGTCGACGTTTACCGGCACTTACGAAGCGGCAAGGTCGAGCACGAACGGCAGCAGCTCGATATCGGCGAGAAGGATGCGATGGTCGTTTTCAATCTCGATCGCGGCCGGAGGACCGAGCCATTGGAGGCAGTGCAATTGGCGGGGGCCGTCAAGCGGCAGGAGGCCATCAGCCACGCCGTGCTCGCGCAACAGCTTAGCAGCGGATCCGATGAGAGCGTATTTCCGGTTCGTCCGGGTGACGATTTTGGGGCAATTCTGCGGCGGCGTGCAGCCCTCTTGGGTGGTGGGGCGGTTGGCTATCAGCCGATTATTCAAGTGCTTCCACAGGGTGTTATGATGTCGGCCAACGCCGTGGTGTCGGCCGATCGTCGCTATGTTCGCGTCTCGGTCGTGCCGACTTTATCGACCATCGGCGACGTGCAGACCTTTACCTTTGCGGGCAGTGCCCAGCAAACTGGTGGCGGTGGTGGTGGACTTGGCGGCGGCGGTGGTCTTGGTGGCGGCGGCGGTGGTTTTGGTGGCGGCGGCGGTGGTTTCTAGGCAAACGTTGTGGCCTTGCCTACCACGGCCAGTCGGTGCCAAGGGCGTACCGCTGGAGGGCTGTCAATTGGGCGATGCCATTGCGTGCCAATGCGAGCATTTGCTGCAGTTCGTCGTCGGTAAAGGTGGCCTCTTCGCCAGTGCCTTGAACTTCGACGAATCGGCCTGAGTTGGTCATGACGACATTCATGTCGACGTCTGCGGCGACATCTTCCGCATAATCCAGATCGAGCGCCGCCCGGCCGTTGACGATGCCCACGCTGATGGCAGCCACGCTGTCGGCCAGTGGAAAGCGTTCGGCCGCGTTCAAAGCCTCAATGGACCGGAGGGCGTCGACCGCGGCCACGAGCGCACCGGTAATGCTGAGCGTCCGCGTGCCGCCGTCGGCCGCCAGCACGTCGCAGTCGATGGCGATCGTCCGCTCGCCGATCGCGGCGAGATCGGCCACGGCACGCAGGCTGCGGCCGATGAGGCGTTGAATCTCGCTGGTGCGGCCATCGAGTTTCCCTTCCCGCTCACGGCGTTTGCGTGGTCGTGTGCTACCGGGCAACATGCTGTACTCGGCCGTCATCCAGCCTTGGCCGCGGCCGCGAAGCCACTCGGGCACGTTTTCCTCGATGCTGGCCGTACAGAGGACGACCGTGCTTCCCGCGGTAATCAACACACTGCCGGGCGCAGCACTCACGAAGCCTCGCTCGATGGTGAGCGGGCGAAGCTGGTCGAGCGCGCGGCCATCGTGGCGGAGCGAGTCAAGAGTCACAGGTCGAAATCCAATAGACGGGACAGGGAACGAAACGTGTTAATCTGGTTCTCCTCGAACCTGGCCACTTCTCTTGGAGAGCCTTCCGCGAAGGCTCTTACGTTTGCGAACCGAGCAGCCAAACGAGGATGCCTTTCTGTACGTGCATCCGATTGGTGGCCTGGGCGACAACGACACTTTGCGGGCTGTCGATTACTTCGTCGGTGACTTCTTCGCCACGATGGGCCGGCAGGCAATGCATGAAGATCGCGTCGCTGGGGGCGAGGGCCATCAAGCTGGCGTTGACCTGGTAATCGGCGAACTCGCGCCGGCGTCGCTCCTTTTCACTTTCCTGGCCCATGCTCGCCCAGACGTCGGTGTACACGGCCGAGGCTCCCTCGACCGCCGCACGGGGATCGTGCGTGGTCAGCAGATCAAGCTGCGGATAATCGCGGGCGAGTTCGCTCATAAACGCGTCGTCGAATTCGTAACCTGGCGGCGTGCAGACGGCGAACTGCACGCCCAAATGACCGCAAC
>JAKEGR010000418.1 GCA_022615465.1 Planctomycetota bacterium
ACGAATGACCGATGCGGCGAATCGCCCGCTGTCGGGATCTCTGGCGGCCATTCCGAGGCGGCCGCCATTTCGGCCTGGGAGGGGCGGTTTTCTGGGTGCCACGCCATCGAGGCGGCAACGTCAATCACAGACCCTCGACTCGGTGCGGTCGACGCATTAAAATCCGTGCTGGCATGGTGGCAACGGCAGCCGTCGCCATCCACGGCGGAGTAGCTCAGTTGGTTAGAGCAGCGGAATCATAATCCGCGTGTCGGGGGTTCGAATCCCTCCTCCGCTACTTGAACATCTGTTCAAACGGCTACTGCTTGGGTGCAATCCGCGCGAGTGCCGCTTCGGCGGCCGCGCGAACCGCTGGGCTGTCGTCCTCCCGAACGACCCGTTCTAGCGCCTTGACAGCGTCCGCGCCAACCGGCCCCCATGAGGCAAGAGCCTCGGCACATTCCAGTCGCACCTGCTCGTCGGGATTCGAAAGGCAAAGCGTCAAGCGAGGCACGGTCTTCGCCGCCACCTCGGCATCATCCGGGGCAATCGCCGCCAAGGCCCACGCCGCTGCCATCGCGTCGAACGATTCGTCGGCCTGCATTCGCGAGAGGAGTGGTTTCACGGCGGCCCCTGCTCCGGGACCAATTTGTCGCAGTGCATACAAGGCGCTCTCCCGCACGCGAGGATCTTCGTTCGAAATTGCTTCGGCCAAAGCGCCGGCGGCCGGTGCAGCGTTCGGACCGATCGCCGCCAGGGCAAAATGAATCTCCTTACGGAAATCGGGATCCGCTCCCGGCATTGCGTCGACCAACGCTCCCACGGCTCCAGCTGCCTTGGGCCCTAATTGAGTCAGAACCCGTACTGCCATTCCGCGGGATTTGGGATTTTGCAAGGCCTTGCTCGCCCGTGGTACGACCGCTTCCCCAAGGCCAGCCAAGGCTTGGACGATATTTGCCGCCACGTCCGGATCGGGGTCATTGGCCACCGCCATCAGAGCGGGGGCAACCAGCTCCGGCGGCGCCTGGAGCATTTGCAGCCCTTTGGCCGCCGCCGTGCGAAGCGGTGCCTCGTCACTGCTCAGTCCCTTGGTCAGCTTTCCGACCGCCTGTTTCATCAGCGTTTCGTCCTCAGGATGGATTTTCGCCAGGGACCAGGCCGCGGTCATCTGCAAAAACGGTTGGTCTTTCATCAGCGTCTGACGTAATGCCGCATCCGCGTCCACGGCACCTATTGAACCCAGGGCATAGGCAGCGGCCACTGGCACGGTCGCGTCGGTCGAGTGTTCCAGCAGCGGAATGATTTGTGGACCGGCTGATTGGGCGGCGGGACCAATGCTCGCCACCGCCAATAAAGCCCCAATCAACAACTGCGAGTGCTTGGTATCGGCAATCAGTTCGGTGAGTGCCGGCACGGTGGCCGCCGCAGGGGGACCAATGTGCTCGATCGCGGCACATGCCAGATAAGTGGTCTCCGGTCGTTTGAGCGCTTCATTGAGCAGCGGCACCGCAGCCGCCCCGCGCTCAACGATCGCTTCCATTGCGTAGAGAGTGACCGCATCATCGTCCGACGCGAGGGCATTTTGCAAAACATCCAAGACACGCTTCGGATCAGGGCTAACATTGCGGAGAGCGGCAATCGCCGCGCGAGCGACTCGTCCATCGGGGCTAGTCGCTGCCGCCACCAGATCGCGAACCGTCTCATCTGACTTGTCTCCGACTCTCCCCAGGGCCACCGCCGCGTGATACTGAACGATCGGATCCTTGTCTGCGAGCAGCGCCCGCAAGGCTGGAGCGGCGCCTCGGGCCAGCGGGCCGTAGTCGCCCAGTGCTCGCGCGCTTCGCCAGCGCACTTGACCATCGTCGTTTTTCAGCAGTTTCTCCAACTCGGGCACAACCTTGGCTGCCGCCACATGGCGCTCGCCCAAGTCGTCAATGGCCACGTAACGCGCCTGCCCCGTGCCCTGTACGGCCGTTTTTAGCAGATTGGCCGTGTCTGGCTGCTGGGCCAAACAAAGCGATGCAAACATAGCCAACAGCACACCAACGCCAGGGAATGAACTCGCCTGCAATCGTCGGAATAATGCCTTCATCGGATGACAACTCCGTGGGAATCACCGGTCTGGAATGAAAACGGCCGCGTGCCGATTGATCAACTCAAGTTGTCGGCAAGCTCGCGCCTTACCCCAAGAATGAACTTCATTATCTGGTCGAATATCGGCCCAGGATACACATCTTTTTGCTTGGTCAGCATCGCCCGCCACTCTTTGTTAGCAGCCATCGCCGCCATGTATTCATCTCCCGAAAGCATGCCGTACTTCGCCCGTTTGTCAAACAACTCGTCCAGCGTGTTTCGGTATGGATCGTACTGCTTTTGGTACAACACCTTGGGCCAGTTGATCTTACCCGTGGTCCGATCGAACTGATCAGGAGTCAATGATTTCAGACCATGCTTCGCCACATAGGCCGAACGGTCTTGTCCGATCTCGTAAAACTCCTGCTGCTGCCGTTCGCTATAGATGTCCTTCTTTTCCCAGAACGCGTTGACCGATTTCACCTGGTTGTCGATTTGATTAGACCTCGCATCGGTCAAATTGATCGCCGCCTGTGAATTGCTCAAGTTTCGTTGCCCCTGGGCTTGGATCACGTCGCTCGCGCCGCGGGCGTAGCTCTCGCCCGCCGTCGAGGCGTTGTTGTAAATCACTTGCCCGACGGCAACCGACGCGCCCAACACAAACAGCACAACGACGTAAGCAGACAGGGTTTTCATGGCCCGTCCCTTTCTTCTCTTGCTTTTTTCCATGAACGCCAGCGGAACCGAAATCGAATTCTTAGTATAACTCAAACAATATCAAGTCACAACAATTCCATCTGCCCCGCAGGAGAACTGCAAAGTCCAAAACGAAGGGGTCAGGTCCATGTTTTCGGCCGACGCTGGTTCTATGGATTCGTTGCCGGTTGTCCGAAAAATGGACCAGACCCCGACTTTGCAGTTCTCCTGTCTGCCCCCGGGTAACCGGCCTCGGATCCCTCCGAGAGCCGTATCGATCCTCGCGGATCCCAGCATGAGAGGGTATGGGCCGGGCCAGAATCGCCGGGCCAAAAACAGATGTAGCCAAGGTGAGCAGGCGGGGCCGCCCCCGATCCGACGACAGATTCCTCATGGCCCATCCGACCACAGCCAGAGCCACGCAAGAGAACATGAACGTCATGCAATGCGACAAAGAACAAGTCCCGCACCAGATGCATGAGGGCCAGGAACAGACCCTGATGGTTAGCCGTTCGAGCAGCACCGGCCGCGCCAGAGGTTTCATGTTGTCGGGTGCAGTCGGCGGTGGCAAATCGTCAGCGGTGCTCACGGTCGCTCCGCTGGCAGTGAATTTTGTTGCGGTTCCCCGGGTCAGGTGCTCGGTGGATCCGACCCGCCAGGGCGTTGCTCAGTTCGATTGACCAGGCGGATCAGCCAGATCATGACGGCGGCAGCGACCAGCCCAACGACCGCAATCAACCATAGGTACTGTTCCGCTTTGACCACGACGAACAGCAGCAGGGTCAGCAGCACCCCAACCAATGAGAACAACCATTCGAGGTGAACTCCAGCCAGATAACAGCCGAGTGCGAGCAGCAGGATGGCGTTAAAACTGGCCGCGGCGGCCGACTCCTCGCCGGTGCCGCGGACATAGAAATCCAGTCCCAAGGCAACGGCGATGCCCAGCCAATGAAACACCTGGCGCAGAATCATCAACTGGCTGCCTTCTTCATAGTGTGCTCGGCTCCAGGCGGTGGC